>JAISRF010000098.1 GCA_031273775.1 Oscillospiraceae bacterium | reverse complement strand
GAAGATGTGAAGTTGTCAACCCGGTTCAAATGCCCCGTACATTTCTACGGGCGCACCGGCGGAATCATTCCGGAACCGGAAGAGGTTTTAGCCGAAATTAAGAAGTTGGCGGGAGGAATTGTTTAATGGCTGTTGTATTTAAGCGTCCGGAGGCGCTAACCGATATTTCTACGCATTATTGCCCCGGCTGTACCCATGGCATTATCCACCGGCTGGTGGCCGAGACGATTGATGAGCTGGCAGTGGAAGGAAAAACGGTCGGCGTGGCTCCGGTGGGGTGTTCGGTGCTGGCGTACAATTATTTTAACTGCGACATGATTCAGGCTCCGCACGGGCGCGCGCCGGCGGTGGCAACGGGCGTGAAACGCGCTCTGCCCGAAAACGTTGTGTTCACGTATCAGGGCGATGGAGATTTGGCGGCTATCGGTACGGCGGAAACCGTCCACGCGGCGGCAAGAGGCGAGAATATCACCGTCATTTTTGTCAACAACGCCATCTACGGCATGACGGGCGGGCAAATGGCTCCCACCACCATTCCCGGACAGGTGACCCAGACCACCCCTTACGGCCGCGACGTTAGCTATTCGGGCAACCCAATCCGCGTATGTGAAATGCTGGCGACATTGGACGGCGTGGCGCAGGCGGAGCGCGTTTCGGTGGACACGGTGCCACACGTCCGCGCTGCGAAAAAGGCAATTTTAAAGGCATTTCAAAATCAGATTGACCAAAAGGGGTTTTCCGTTGTGGAAGTGCTGTCCACCTGCCCGACCAACTGGGGGTTGTCGCCGGTTGAGGCGTTAAAATGGCTCCGTGAAAACCTGTTGACTTATTATCCTCTGGGAGAGTTTAAGAGTTGACAGTTATCGTAATGATTGAAAGTTTGGTGAACATAAAATGGATTTGAAATTGATTATTGCCGGGTTCGGCGGTCAGGGTGTGCTGTTTTTGGGTAAGGTGCTGGCATACGCCGGTCTGACTGACGGCAAGGAGGTAAGCTGGTTGCCGTCCTACGGCCCCGAAATGCGGGGCGGTACCGCCAACTGCAGCGTGTGCGTGTCCGACCAGCCGATTGGTTCCCCGCTGGTGACCCGCCCCAACGTTTTTGTAGCGATGAACCTGCCCTCTTTGGACAAGTTTATAGACCGGACTCAACCCGGCGGCCTTGTTATTTTGGACAGCTCGCTCATTAACAAAAAGGCTGATCGCGAAGATGTGACGGTGTTAGAAATTCCCGCCACCCGCCTTGCGGATGAGCAGGGGCTTCACGGGTTGGCAAACATCATTCTTCTTGGGAAGCTGTTTAAGGAGACCATGCCGTGCTCTTATGAGAGCTTGAAAAAAGGACTTGAAAAGAGCATTCCTTCTCGCAAACAACATCTGTTGGCGGCAAATTTGAAAGCGGTGGAATTGGGGACGGGGCTTTAGAACCTGTATTCACAGCTGTCACGCGCCGGCTGTGAATACTACGGTTACAGCATTAGTAGCTTATGGACGAAACAAAAAACGGGAGCTTGATGAACAATGAGCACTGAGATTATCGGGAACTCCTAATGATTGCGGCAGCAGTGCTCGTTGTCATGCGATACACGAAGCACAAGCGTAGATTGGAAACCGAGGAATGAACCCGGTGAACATCCGTCGCCTTTTCAACGGCAAAGCCGGTTTTTGCATAAAAAAATAACCTTTTTCCGGTTTCGAAAAAAGATTTGCTTTAAAAATTATTCAATGCTTAAATCGCAAAATCAAATGCGGTGGGTTGGGCTTGTGAATCAGATCCGGGCTTGTGCCAATGAGATCATTCGCGATGAAATGATTTACGATTAAGGCACTGAGAGCGAGGGGCAAAAAAACTCCTCGCTTTTTGTGTTTCATAAGTTTTTAACAATCTCTTCGACCAATTCCCCATAGCTCTTGCCGGATAATTGTGCTTCTGTATTGTTTTCGCCTTCGTCCGCTTCATCTTCATCATCGTCCAAAACCAGCTTGATTTTCAACAATTCCTTCAATTTCGGCACAAGAGTGTCAGAGATAAGGCTGGATTTCCCGCTGCCAGAAACGCCAGCCACGCCGATCATCAGCCCAAGGGGAATGTCTGCCGCCACATTTTGCAGATTGTGAATATTGCAATTCGAGAGCCGCAACATTTTCGCAGGGTCAACTGATTTATAGTCCGACAAAGCGGCAAAATCCCGTTTGCCGGAAAGTTAGGGCGAAGTGAGCGAGCTTTCACATTTGAGAAAATCCTCGTATATCCCTTGGAAAATCCGCTGCCCGCCGTGTTCACCCGCGTGGGGGCCGAGGTCAACGATATAATCAGCTGCTTTCATGAAGTTTTCGTCATGCTCCACGGCGATGACCGTATTTCCGTATCTCACAAGATTTTGAACAATATCAATCAGCTTCTGCTTTTCTACCTCGTGCAGCCCAATTGTCGGCTCGTCAAAAACGAAGATGATGGAATCCATCTCCGCGATGATATAGCTGGCCAAAAACAGCCGTTGAATTTCGCCGCCCGAAAGGGTCGGAATCGGGCGCGAAAGCAAAAATCCAAGTAGACAAAAAGTGCGTAGGTAACGCACAACGGAGCGACATTTGCCGCTCCGTCATACATACTTCCTTGTTCCCGCAAACCCTTGATTTTACTAGCTTTTCAGGGCTTCTTCCACCGCCACGGCACACGCCACGGTGGCCCCAACCATCGGGTTGTTGCCCATGCCGATCAGCCCCATCATTTCTACGTGCGCCGGGACACTTGAACTCCCCGCGAACTGCGCATCGCCATGCATTCTGCCCATGGAATCGGTCAGACCGTAAGAAGCCGGGCCGGCCGCCATGTTGTCGGGGTGCAGGGTACGCCCGGTGCCGCCACCGGAAGCTACGGAAAAATACGCTTTGCCGTTTTCGTTTGCCCACTTCTTGTATGTACCCGCCACCAAATGCTGAAACCGCGTGGGGTTGGTGGAGTTACCCGTAATACTTACGTCTACGCCTTCCTGCCGCATAATGGCAACCCCTTCCAGCACGTCGTTGGCACCGTAACAGCGTACATTTGCGCGGTCGCCCTCGGAAAAGGCTCGTTCGCTCACAATGTTCAGCTTGCTCTCATAGAAATCATAATCGGTATTCACATACGTGAACCCATTAATGCGTGAAATGATATAGGCCGCATCCTTACCTAAGCCGTTCAAAATCACGCGGAGAGGGGTTTTGCGAACCTTGTTTGCGGTTTTCGCAATGCCGATTGCGCCTTCTGCCGCCGCGAAGCTCTCGTGACCGGCCAGAAAGCAAAAGCATTGGGTTTCATCGCGGAGAAGCATGGCGCCTAGATTGCCATGCCCCAAGCCCACACTGCGTTGCTGAGCCACAGAGCCGGGAATGCAAAACGCCTGCAAGCCAACCCCAATGGCTTCCGCCGCGTCTGCAGCGGTTTTTACGCCCTTTTTCAATGCAATCGCAACACCCAAGGTGTACGCCCATACAGCGTTTTCAAATGCGATGGGTTGTACGCCCTTGACGATCTTTTCCACCTCGATGCCATTGTCCGCGCACAGTTGGTTCGCGGCTTCCAGCGATTCCAGCCCTTGTTCCGCCAGCGCCTTCTCAATCTTGGCAAGGCGGCGTTCCTTGCCTTCGAATTTTACATCATTCATCACTTTCGCCCTCCCTTATTCTTCACGCGGGTCAACGTATTTCGGTGCGTTTTCGAACCGACCGTAATTGCCCACGTTCTTTTTATAAGCTTCGTCCGGAGATACGCCGTGGCGGATATCCTCAAGCATTTTGCCCAGTCGCACGAACTCGTAGCCAATAACCTCGCCGCTGTCATCGAGCGCCATACGGGTGACATAGCCCTCCGCCATTTCCATAAAGCGGACACCTTTTTTGCGGGTAGAGTACATGGTGCCCACCTGAGAGCGAAGTCCCTTGCCTAAATCTTCCAAGCCCGCGCCAATCGGCAACCCATCCTCCGAAAACGCGGACTGGGTGCGCCCATAGGCGAACTGCTGGAAAATCTCGCGCATGGCGACGTTTATCGCGTCGCAGACAAGGTCGGTATTCAGACATTCGAGCAGGGTTTTTCCGGGGAGTATTTCCGCCGCCATAGCCGCGGAATGGGTCATGCCGGAACAGCCAATTGTTTCCACAAGAGCCTCCTCCACTAAACCATCCTTCACATTCAGGGTCAGCTTGCAGCAACCCTGCTGAGGCGCGCACCAGCCAATGCCGTGTGAAAGCCCGGAAATGTCCTTAATTTCCAGTGCCTTGACCCATTTCCCCTCCTCGGGGATGGGAGCCGGCCCGTGGTGCGGACCCTTTGTGACAACACACATCTTTTCGACTTCGTGGGAATAAGTCATCCGTAATCCATCCTTTCTGTTTGCTAACGAATTTATTATACCTGTTTTGAAGAGTTGGCGCAAGCACTTTTTACAGGCACGCCAGGCGCGGATTTTGTAGATATTGCCAAAAGAACTTAGTCCGTTGGAACCGGACGATTCCAAAATCTACCAATCAGATGATAACATGGCGAAGCTTCGTTATCAAGTGAAAAATCGATAAATTTTGAAAAAATTTAGAATAATTTGCATGAATAATATAAATTTTATTTTAGGGGTTGTATTTTGAAAACAGATGATGTATAATAAACTTATTCTTGGTTGAAATGGTGTGGTGATCGGGGTACTCAAGCCACTAATAACAAATTGAAAATGAATATCGCGGGATGGAGCAGTTGGTAGCTCGTTGGGCTCATAACCCACGGAGTTGCTGCAAAAAACCTTGGTCGGACGGTCGGAGAAAACTTAATAACGCGGGGTGGAGCAGTTGGTAGCTCGTTGGGCTCATAACCCAAAGGTCGGTGGTTCAAGTCCGCCCCCCGCAACCAAAAAACCCTTGAAGCGTAAGGCTTTGCGGGTTTTCTCTTTGCCTTTTTCGCTCCGATTTTGGAAGTCGTATGGAAGTCGTATGGCTTTTCGGAAAGTCCTCACTGACTGAAATTTGCTGTTTTCGCCGTGGTTTCCATTAGTTACGCTCTTTGAGCCATACGACGAACCATACGACTAAATTTTCGCTACCTCCACGGGTTATTCCGTTGTTTTCGTACGGTCGTAGCTGTTACATCTGGTTGAATATGTTCCGCGCTTTTTCTTTCTGCTCATCCATGCTGTGACAATACATGTTCAGGGTCGTGGTCTTATTTCCCGCCTTCCCCGCCGTCCTTCCTGCCGCCCTTGCTCTTGTCGTTGAAGAATTTTTGCAACTTGGAGCCATCCAACGACCGAAGCGAGATGTAGCCGATTTGGGGGATAATGTGGTTCTCGATGGCTCCCTTATAGTTCAGATAAGTCGGGAACCGCACATTTGACTTGGCGTAGCGTTCCAGCCACAGTGTTAGCCAGTCCTTCAGCGCCATACCGGATTCTTCGGTGTGCGTCTTGCTCTTGATGCTCGCTTCGATCACAAGAAGCTGGGTGTCGATATCTTCCTCAGAATCGCCGTAGATGCTGTAGCGCTTGCCGTTGTGGCGTGGTGTCGCCACGCGAATACGATGATAAATGATGTCCATATCCTCAAGCGCTTGCTCAAATAACGTCCTGCTGTTAGGGTCTTTCACAAGCAACTGCATTGTCCATTCGGTGCCGTTATCGGTCTGTGCCTCACGAAT
>JAISRF010000047.1 GCA_031273775.1 Oscillospiraceae bacterium | reverse complement strand
GTCACGGGGACGGACTGACCTCCCACCGTCAGAGTAAGGGCACCGCCCAACAAACCCGCATCAGGGTCACTGTTCCATGTGCCGTTCCAGCTGGTAGTCAGTTTTTCCCAAAACGTACCTTCGGTCAGGTAAGTCGTGTCGTCGGAGCCGGTAATTACCGACTTTAGGACAGCTTCAACGGAAAGGGCGGTGAGGTCGTCGCTCCACGCCAGTTCTCCCGCCTTTGCCTGCGCCAGCGCGGCGGCGCGCGGCAACGTCATCGGTGTGTCCGGGGATATTGAATTCCGTGTTCCGCCGGCGGCTACAAGGGGTTCCGATGGCCAGCCGAAAGCGGAGGAGCCGGATTTCGCGACCGCTTGCCACGGTTCCGCGCCCCAAATGCTCTTGATATTGTTTTGAAAATAATCCCGGACGCCGTTATTCCAGAACGTGCCGTTGCCGTAACCGCCGTCAGATGTGGGAATATTGGTATTTTCCAAAACTGAGTTTCCGGCAAAACTGTTATACCCGACCGCGTTTTGCCCCAGTACGGTGGGTAGGCGCAGATATTTCAGGCTGGGCAGTCCGTTTACAATCCTTTCAGCGGAAAACCTGTCTGCAATGCCGCTTGCGTAATAATCAACGTCGCGGTAAATGTCCAGCGCCACAAGCCCCGTCCACTGGCTTTTATTCCATGTCGTTGTATTGTAACCGTAGAACGTTTGTGCCTGAAATGGCTTGGTTCTGCCGGGATGACTGCCCTCGCTTGCAAAAATGACCGCTTTGATCTGATTCATATTCGGAAAATCATTCTCAAGGTCACCCCCGCCTCTAATGCCGTAAACGCCCGTGCCGTTGGGTTCCCCGGCGGGGAAAATGAGTTTGTCCGCTGAACCGCTGAACGCGGTGACATATCCTCCCGCGTCGATGGTGAAGCGGCTGTCGCCCGGGTTCACAATGGCGTAGGAGCTAATGTGGAGCACTTCTTTTTCGTGGGGGAAAGACGCCGCAAAGCCGATTTTCTCCCCGCCGACCTCAAAGAGGGCAGCAACCGCACCGTCCGAGCCGGGAATGTCCAGCGGGTAACCCGAGGTCGTGTCGTCATCGGTAACGCCGGGAACGGCGTGCTTAATGAAGAAGTCGTCCCCCGTGACCAGCATTGCGGAATCGTCTGTGCCGCCGGAGGTGGTGGCACGGAGGGTCGCGGAGGGAACGGCGCGCCGCACCGCCGCCAGCAAGCCTTCCGGGGTCACCAAATTTTTGTTGATTTCCACATAAGCCCTTGCCGCCGCGCAAACCTCGTCCGCCGTGCCGTTTGCCGAAGCGGGAATTGACACGGCAAATAAAACTGAGAAAATCATTGCCGCCGCTGCCAGAGAGCCGATAAGCCTTTTGCCGCTTTGCTTTTTCATTTGAAAACGCCCCTTTTAATCAATAAACTGTTTATTTTCCTCGGATCAAATACCCCGCCCCTTGGGGCGATTCCACAAGATACACTGCCGCTTGTAGCGGTGTGATTCATTCGCCGTTTTATTTAAACCCAATGTCGCTGGCCTTCAGGGTCTTTTTTAGGAACTTGTAGGTGTCGTCATAAAGCGAACGGCTATACGCGCTTTTTGAGCCACATATATTGAAGATGGTTTTCGGAGCGCCGAAATAATACACGTTGAATCCGTTAATATAACCGTAGTCCACGCCCGCTTTCAGATACTTTTTGGTGGTAGTGATGGATAGGGTCTGCTCGTTCTCCATCTCAATCTCGACGCCGAGAGCGTAGGTGTTCCTGGCGTTCGCCACCGCGATAAGCCGTTCCTCCCCGCCCGCGTTGGGTGTGTCGAAATTAAAGTAGTTTGCCTGCATCGTCGCCAGATCAAAGCCGTAGGTTTTCCACTGGCCGTATCCCGAGGCGTTGTAGAAGGGAGACCAAATGGTAATGTAACCCAGCGAGCGGATATAATCGGTAATGTATTTGGCGATGTCTACGCTCTGGTCTTTGAAGTTCATGTATTCGTTAAACCAATAGAATCCGTTGATTTTGATGTTCTGATAATTCTTTTCCTTAAATTGGCGGATATGCTCGTCTACCATCCACTTGACCGCGGCCTTTTGGTCTTCCAATTTGGAGAGATCCAAATTTCTCCCTTCGGTCTCGCCCCAATCTGTCACCCGTGTGGCGGGAGTGAACAGGGACAGAAATACGCCCGGCTTGTAGTTGCTTTTTCCCAGCGCTTGCTTTGCCGTCCCTACGGCGGAATCCAGCGCGCCCATATTGCCGCCATTCGCGCCGTAGTGGTAGTTTGTGATGTATTTCAGCCAGTCAGATTTTTTGTATGGCGCCGCACCTCCGTCCACCGGGTGGTCGCCATAATCGTACACCCAGTCCGGAGTCGGCAGGAAGATAAAGGAATCGAACATGGTATCTTTGAGCTGCCCCTCAGCCGACCTATAGGCCACGGCGGGCAAAAAATGTTCCGCCCCGATCTTTAATACCTCGGTTCTGCCGCCGATATAGCACTTCAACGCGCTGCCGAGCGCCGACGTCTGACCGGAGGGCTGTGAGGATACGGCGGCAGAGGACGTTTTGGAGGACGCCGCCCAGGACGAATTTTCCGCTTTGGACGCGCCGGTGCTCTGACCGCCGGAGGACACCGTCTCTTCCGCCTGCTCCCCCGGCTCAGCCGTTAGGTCGGAGGATTCCTCCTGCCCGGAATCTGAAACGCCGACCGCGCTTTCGGTTTGAGCTGAAGCCGCAGACTCTTCCGCCGCCGGTTTGGGAGAACAGGCCGCGAACAGCAGCGCAAACACAAGCAAAAACACGCCATAAAAACGGAATGGATTTTTCTTCATTATAAGTCACCCTTACTGGAAAATGATGTCATCGACCCGCAGGGTCTTTTTGAGGAATTTGTACGTTTCGTCATAAAACGAGCGGAAATACGGTGTTTCGGAGGCAAGACAAGCCTGCACCTCTATGGGTCCGCGCCCTATGTAATAAACATTGAAGCCGTCCATATAGCCCGTTTCAACGCCCGCCTTATAATACCGCTTAACCACCGTGACCGACGGTTCCTTATACGCGTCTTCAACAGCCCTCTTTCCCATGCGGTAAACTATTTTGCACTTTTTATTCGGGTTAAATGCCCCGCCTCTTGGGGCGATTTCACGAAGATACACCGCTGCTTGCGTTGGTGTAATTCATTTCAATTTGGACAGCGCGTCGTTTGAGTCGTCCACCAGCGCCTGAATGGTGCCGTATTCGGAGTCCAAGACGGACTTCACCTGGTCTTTCGTTCCGGCGGCCAGCTTCGACCAAATCTCATAACGGTATGTATTGCCCCAGTAGGTGTTTGAGCGCGCGTTTACCGCCGTCATTACTTCCTTTGCCTCGTCAGTGATGTAAAAGCTGTTCATATCGTAGCTTTTCGGGTCACTGATGTAGCGCACGTAATACGGCGCGGCCTCGGGGTTTTTTGCGCCGACTGGAACGCCGTAGGCGACATATTCAAACACCGCCTGATGTGTAGAATCGGTAGGCATGGGAACAAACCCCAGATTACCCTTGCTTTTCAAATCCGAATAAGCGTTGTCGGTTTTGTTCGCGGAGCTGCTCCACATTGCGACGAAAAGAACCTGCCCGAGAGCAAAGCCGGTAGCATCCTCTACGGCGTACTTCTTATTGATGTTGTCTATGATGGTTTCATAGCGCTTTACTGTTTCGGGGTTTTTCATGTTGTTGACATATTTGCTCGAATCACTGTCATATGAAAATAAAGAGACGCCGAACGAGCGCGGATACGACTCGCGCAAACCGGCAATGCCGTAATATCCATCCCGGTTGCGGTTCGCGGTCAGGAACTGGCCGCACATTGAAAAGAGCTTATCCCACGTCCAATCGTTAGGATTCTTTTTCCAAATCTGGTGTGGGTCTTCCAACTCGACCTTTTTCAGCGCCGATTTGTTGTAAACAATAAGCATTCTGTTTTGGTACGGGTCGCCCTTAACATTGAACCCGTATGTCTTACCATTCACAGTGAAGGCTTTCATCAGCTCAGTGTCCCAAGCGGTATCGTTGAAGTTAAAGCTGAGAGCCGAAGTGGGCTGGAGATATTGCTTCATACCGTAGTTGTTGTCATAAGATATGACCATATCGGGCGAATTGCCTGAGGAGACCCGCGCGAAAAACTGCAATTCATATTGATTTTTATTGGCGATTTCCGTTTTGACCGTAATTCCCGTCGCCTTTTCAAACGCCGAAATGGTACTGCCGTATTCGGTTTTATAATCAATAATCCAGAAAAAATTAAGGGTGGTGCCTTTCAGCTGGGTGGGCATACTCTTCATTACCTGGTCGCGCGTGAGAGAAGTCGTCTTATCGCTTTGACTGCCGGAGGACGTGGTGGCGACGCTTTGAGACTGAACCGTCTGCCCGTTGCCGTCTCCCTGCGCGGCGGAGTCCTCCGATTCCCTGGGCGAATTCCCGGATTCTGATTCATCGCTACTTGCGTCCTCCGAAGCATCACCTGCGGAGGTTTCCTCCAAGGCTGCTTCACTGCCGCTCTCCCCGCCCGGTTTCCGCGAGCAGCCGGAGACCGACGCAAACATTGAAAGCGCGAGAAGCAGGCAAAGGACTTTTTGTAATGCGGTTGGTTTCATTGCTGATTTCTCCTTTTATTCTTGTTTTACTGCGCTTATTGATAATAAAATTTGTAGTAACCCTTGTAGTGATGTATCGTGCCGCCCTTCACCACCCCGGACTCGTCGTTGACCAGATAAAAATACGCCTTACCGTAGTTCGCGGCAAACGCGCCGGGAAGCGATGAAGATTTTTTGAGCGATCGGTTTCCGATTCCGACGTTGTTGTCGATATGCATTTCCAGAAAATGGCTTCCCCTTCTAAGAAGCATGGTGTCGCAAGTTTTGGATTTGGACTGTATATCCTTGCCGAGAGCCACCCAATCCTCGGCGCCGAATTTAATGTTTTCCTCCCAGCAGGCGGAGTATACGCACTGCAAGCCGTAATACCGCGCCCAGCGCACATCCTCCAAAAATTCAACGTCGCATTCCACGTCCCACTGTTGCCCGGAAAAGCTTACGCGGTAATGCTCAATCAACACCTCACGGCCGGAGCCATCGACTTTCTTGGTGTTTGCCGCCTGGACATAATTGTTCCAATAAATGTCAATTTTGTTGGCGTATCCGGAAAAATCGTCCACCTTTTTGCCGTCCGCTTCCAGACGCAGGTCGGCGGTGCGAGCGGTGGGCGTGCCGGGAATGGATTCCACGCTCTCGTAATTATGAGTACCGCCGGTGAATTCACTTAGCTTCCTGTCCCCGTCCGCGTTACCCGTAACATTGACAATATGCGGTCCGAACCAGTCGCTCACGCCGTAATTTCCCAGCATAAAAACCTCGGTATCAAGATTGTCCGCAACTTTCGCCTCCGAATTGGATACAGCCAGCGGTGGCGAAATGTTGAAGAGGTTGTTCGCCCCCATTTTTTTCAGCACCATCACAAAATCCCGGCTGGGGCTGTATTTGTGGGCGACCTTAATCACATCGGCTTTCTTTTCAACAAACATAGCGGCCTGATTCCCCCTGTTTTCTGATGAGACATTTGCTTTGGATGATGCGACCGTTGAATCCGCCTTTGACACGCTTTCGGTTTGGGCGGCGGACCTGG
>JAISRF010000037.1 GCA_031273775.1 Oscillospiraceae bacterium | reverse complement strand
CCAGAATGTCCCCTACGGCGGCGAAGGTCTTGTTTTTTTCACCGGCGGGTAATTCGGTTATAAGTACGGAAAACCCGGCGGCTTCCAGGCTTTGACGCGTCTCCCGAGCATACAGCGGAGCCACGTTTGAATCGGTTACCACGCAACAGGTTCTGCCGCGCGTAGCGGGCTTTATCAGCTTTCCCGCCGCGGACAGACACCCTTCCCCAATAAAAATATCGTAGGCGGGTTGGGTGTTAACTGTAATTTTTTTCATTTTTCGGTTTCCCTTCACGGCGAACACAGGGATCCGCCCCTACAATGTTTTCTCTTTAATTTCCCGCGCTTTTTTTAACCTGTTCCGCAAGCCGTCGCGGTCACCCTTTTCAATTAATTCTTTGTATGCGGACAGACCGCCAATCAAATCCGCCAATTGCTCGGAGAGACAGTCGCGGTTTTCACACATCAGTTCCGCCCACAGCCGCTCGTTGATGGTGGCCACGCGGGAAACATCGGCAAAAGAGCCCGCCGAAAAGCCTTTGTGATTGGCCGACAGCGGATTTTCCACATAAGCGCATGCCAGCACGTGGGGAAGCTGGGAAGTATAGGCAATCATTTCATCGTGCTCTTTGGGGTTGGAAGTTTTAATGGTCTTAAACCCCAGCGTTAGCATAAGCCGGGTCACGGCGTTTACCGCCGGTTGGGGCGCGTCTTCCGGCGTGATGATGAAACTGGCGTTTTTGAACAGCGCCGCTGTGCTGTTTTCAAAGCCGCCGTGTTCCAACCCGGCCATGGGGTGCCCTCCCACAAAATAAAACCCATGGATCGCGGCCAGCGCATTCATGCGCCCCGAGAGCGGACGTTTTACGCCGCAGGCGTCCGCCACAACAGAATCCGGTTTAAAAGAGTCGGCGTGTTTTTCCGTGAATGTAATCGCGTCCTCCGGATAAAGGCACAGCAAAGTGATATCGGCGTTTTGCAACGCGCCCGCACAGTCCGCGGGGTCAAAAACAGCGTCCGCCGCTCCGCAAGAGAGTGCCGCCCGGCACACATCCGGGTTTCTGTCCACACCCTGCACGCTGTGCGGTGTATATGCTTTAACAGCCTTGGCGAAGGAACCTCCAATCAGTCCCAACCCGATGACGCATATGTTCACGCCCGTTCCTCACCTTTAAGTGTAATTTCGCTGCCGCACCGCTCCCGCAGTGCATACAGCACCTCTTCCGCCACTTGGCCGGCCTCCCCGTCCGCGTTGATCGCAATATCCGCCGCCGCCTCATAAACAGGTTGACGTTCCCAAAAAAGCCGCTCGGTTTCCTCGCGCCCTTTCAAGGCAAGCGGTCTGCCCTCTCCGCCGGAAATGCGCCGCAGAGCCGTTGCCAAGCTTACCCGCAAATAAACCAGAACACCTGTTTTTTTCAGTACCCGCACGTTCTTGTGGTCACAAATCGCGCCTCCGCCCAGCGCGGCCACAAACCAACTCTTTTCGGCAAGTTTTCTGATTGCCGCTGTTTCCGCGGCTCGAAACCTCGGTTCACCAAGCTTATCGAAAATTTCCGGCACGGTGAAGCCCATCGCCTGTTCAATAAGTTGGTCGGTGTCAAAGAAACGCGCGGATAACCGTTCGGCAAGGAGTGTGCCTACCGTGGTTTTCCCCGAACCCATAAACCCGCATAACACAATGTTTTTTTTCATGGCAATACTCCAAATTAAGCATTTACCACAGACGACCGGGGATGGTCGCCCCCTACCACCGACCTCTGTGCTTTCCGCGCCAGTTCAGCCAAATCCGCATCCTTGAACCGTGCTCCGTACCAGATTTTCTGCGCCGCCACCGCCTGAAACACCAGCATAAACATGCCGCCCGACGACGGGATTCCCAGTGCCCGCGCCTCTTTCACCAGCATGGTTTCTCCGGGGTTGTATATGGCGTCAAATACGCCGCCTGCCTGCCGAAGTTGCTCTAAGCGCAGCGGGCAAGCGTTCATGTTGGGAAACATGCCCACCGGCGTCGCGTTTATCAGCAAATCAAAGCGCTCATCCTCCGGCAACGTCTCGCAAACCCGGATATGTGCCCCGAGCCGGTCATAAGCGTCATCGGCAATCGCTCGTGCCCGCGCCAAATTCCGCGCCACCAGCGTAACCTCGCAAGAACCTGCCGCATTTCCCAAACCTTGCCCCTCAGGGACGACAGGGATGGTGCCCCCTACATTCCGAATGGCCAAAAACGCCGCCGTCCGGGCTGTTCCCCCCGCCCCCAGCACCGCGACCTTCCCCGTAAGGGGCAGACCCGCTGAGCTCAGCGCGGCCGCCAACCCGTCACTGTCTGTGTTATAGCCGGTTTTACCGACCGAACTGACCGTATTCACCGCGCCGCATAGCCGAGCAAAACCCGAAATTTGGGACAAATAGGGCATCACAGCGGATTTGTGCGGAAGTGTCACGTTAAAGCCGTCGAACTCAAAAAGTCGGGACAATTCGGCAGGCAACCGATCCGGGGGAACATCGAACGCTTCATAAGAGGCTTCCAGACCCGACAAACAGAAAAGTTCCCGGTGAATAAACGGTGATATGGTATGCCCGACAGGGTGCCCAATCAACGCAAATTTTATAATTGATCACCCTCTCAGTTCTCGGTTGAAGCATACAATGTGTCAAGACTAAACTTTTTTGAGGCTTTTTTAGAGAAAACAAAAAAATCTAAAAAAAAAGGTTGACAAACGGTCGCCTACACCATATATTTGTAAAGGCAACATTTAGGGTTGCCTTTTCGGACGATATTTTTCAGGGAGGAAATTTGGGTATGGTATTTGAAAAAGTAAGGTCAATTCTTTGTCAGCAATTGGACGTGGAAGAGGATCAGGTCAGCATGGAATCCAATATTGTGGAGGATTTAAACGCCGACAGCCTGGATTTAGTGGATTTGCTGATGTCACTGGAGGACGAGTTTGACGTTGAGGTTCCCGATGAAATGGTAGAGAACATTAAAACTGTCGGTGACCTTGTAAGGTATATTGAAAAGAAAAACTAATGCCAGTTGACAGTTGACAATTAAGGTTTCCGCTTACGCGGACGGTTTTAAAAAGCCGGTCAATTCTCCATGTGCTGTGAATTGTTTTCACGTGTTGCGATTCGTCTCCGCACGTTACGGATTGACAGCCCACCTGTCAACTGTCACCTGTCAACTGTCACCTGTCACCTGTCAACTGTCAACTAATCTTCGTCCCAGTCCAGCGGCGTTTCCATGAACCGGACGCGTTGACGGGTCAGCAGTTTGTCCCCAAAGTGCTCCAGCGCCAAATAAACCGCTGCAACTGCCGTAATCACAGCCAAAACCGCGCCTACAACCACCAGAATTTTTTTGAAATTCATACCGTGTCCTCCAATTTCTTGCTTTTTTCTATTCAACGGGTTTTTCTTCTGTTATCCGTTGTACAAACTCTGCGCACCGCCGGGCTTTTTCGTGCAGTTTTTCGCTTTTTTTGAGCGGCAGCCCCTCAGTACGCCGAACGGAAACATACAAATTTTTGGGGTAAAAATTGTCTGTGTTAATTGCTTCATAAAGTGGGGTGGCTTTCAGGTTAAATGCCAGTCCGTCCAAATCGGGGGTGAAGGAATAGCTGCCAAACAGCTCTCCGTTCCCGGTTTTTTCTTTTAAATCCGCAAATTTCGGGTCGTCAGTGATGAAAATCAGCGTGTCCGCGGTGGCCAGTTCCGCCGCCAGTTTTGTGCTGTTTGCCTGACTGATATTATAGTCGGAAGCGTTCGCGTTATAGCTTGTGTCAATTACGCTAACAATCCGCTTGCCGTCCCCGTTCAAATCCTCGGAATATTTCGCCAGTTCCTCCCCCATGACCTCGGCGTAGCCCATTGGGAGAGACTTGTTAACATAAAGAATCACGGTATAATCGGGGCGGGGTTTGGTGGCACACTGCCCGATTCCTACGGCCAGCACGGTAATGACAAACAGCGCGGCTACGGTATGCCACTTGTAATACAGCCAGTAGTAGCCCACCCTGCCCTTAAAATCCTTGGGGATTTCGCCGTACTTTTCCGCCATTTGCTCACCTCCGGGAGTTTTGGAATTGAGAGTTGATAATGAAGGAATCCGCAAGCGGACAAATTTAAATGAGTCGCAGACACAATAACTGTCAGCGGTCAACTGTCTGCTGTCTACTGTAAATTGCCCACGGGTTTCATCGTCGGGAACAGCAAAACGTCGCGGATGGAGGCGCTGTCCGTCAATAGCATGGCCAGACGGTCAATGCCGATTCCCAGCCCGCCAGTGGGCGGCATACCGTATTCAAGGGCAAGAATAAAATCCTCGTCAATCAGGTTGGCTTCTTCATCCCCCTGCTCCCGCAGTTCCAACTGATGTCGGAAGCGTTCCCGCTGGTCTATTGGGTCGTTAAGTTCGGAATACGCATTGCCGTACTCCCGCCCGCCGATAAACAATTCAAACCGCTCGGTCAGTTCCGGGTGTTTGGGGCTGCGCTTGGTCAGCGGGGAAATCTC
>JAISRF010000014.1 GCA_031273775.1 Oscillospiraceae bacterium | reverse complement strand
AACCAGCCGCCGAAGTTCTGAAATGGATTCGCCGATATCGTTCACCGGCAGAATCCCTTCGCTTATCACCGAAGTGAGCAGTTCGCTGTCCACACTTTTTTTTCCGCGCCCTAAGCACTTGCGGCAGGTAAAGGCGGGGAATCCGCCGTTTGCCAGCGCGGTTTTGGTATCGTTCACCTTATTGGCACGGATAAAGCTCATAACTTCTTTCAAGAAAAATCCTCCTATAACAATAGCCAACCAAGCGCAGCGCGCGCCGTCATTGTCAATTGTCAATTATTCATTGTTAATTGTTAAAGCCCCGCCTTGCCGGTGCTGATTGTGTACGAAGATTCCACGGGGGAGATGAAGATGCGCCCGTCACCAAAGGTGCCGTTGCCGGTTTTGGCTACCCGGATGATGATTTTTACAATGTCATCCTTATCTTCATCGTTGATAACCACCATCAGCATTTCCTTGGGAATTTCATCGTAATGTACCTCGCCCACGGTGATGCCCTTTTGCTTGCCGCGTCCGAACACATCCAGTTTGGTCACCGCGGGGAAACCGGCCGCCGCCAGTTCAGATAAAACGATGCCGACTTTTTCGGGCCGGATAATTGCTCTTACCAATAGCATATGGTTTTCCTCCTTCAATTCTTATAACATTTTAGTCCATGATCCCATGTTCCATCAAAATGGCTTCCAGCCGGTCGATGGGCATGGGCTTCGGGATAACAAACATATCGTTGTCGTCGATTTTCCGCGCCAGTGTGCGGTATTCGTTGGCCTGAGGCACATCCGGGCTAAAGTCGATAACCGTTTTTTTGTGTATTTCCGCTCGCTGCACATCGTTATCGCGGGGAACAAAGTGAATCATCTGTGTGCCGATTTCCTTTGCCACAGCTTCCACCAATTCAGCCTCGCCGTCAACCTTTCGGGAGTTGCAAATCAGCCCGCCCAAGCGAACACCGCCGGTGTTGGCATACTTTGCGATACCTTTTGAGATGTTGTTGGCCGCATACAGCGCCATCATTTCACCGGAACAAACGATATATATCTCCTGCGCCTTGCCTTCACGGATCGGCATGGCAAACCCGCCGCACACAACGTCACCCAGGACATCATAGAATACATAGTCCAAATCCGATTCATAAGCGCCCAAGGATTCCAAAAGACCGATGGAGGTGATAATCCCGCGCCCGGCACAACCGACGCCCGGTTCCGGCCCGCCTGATTCCACGCCCTTGATACCGGCGTATCCGACTTTGAGAACCGTATCCAGATCAATGTCGTCGCCTTCCTCACGGAGCGTATCCAAAACAGTTTTCTGCGAAAGGCCGCCCAGAATCAGCCGGGTGGAATCCGCCTTTGGATCGCAGCCCACGATCATGATTTTTTTACCCATTTCACCCAAACCCGCGGTAAGATTTTGAGTAGTGGTAGATTTGCCGATACCGCCCTTGCCGTAAATTGCTACCTGTCTCATAGAAAAAACCTCCATTTCAAAATTAAAGAAGCAGTACTCGAGCCAAAGCCCAAATACCACCTCTTTGTGGATATCCGGTTGAGCGTCACAACGCTATCGGATGTTATGGTTATATAGTAGCATATTTTTATTCCCCTGTATACTGAATCGAATCATAGAACCGGCAACGGTTACAACGCATATATATATGTAACTTGCACAAAAGGCCTCTGCGATTTATTGAATTGAGGCACCTTTGCCGCACAGGGAACAGCTTGCGCAATCGGCGGGAGAGCAGGTGTACGCTTCACCCGCGTTTTCTTTTCCTACGGTAAATCCGCAATCTTTAATAACGAAATTTCCCTGGCGGTCACCTTTAATTTCAACGGCACCGCCGCCTGAATCAAAGGACACGGCAATCCCCACGAGTTGCTCGGATTCATCCTCCAACGGATGTGGAATTTTACGGGAATGAAACCATTCCATTTGACTGTCCGACGTTTGCACAGCTATGGTATTCCCCAATACGGTGAGTTTTTTAATTGTTCCCTCAGGATAAAATTCCAGCGAATTGGTGTCGGCGCTGATACCAATGGCATTAGGGTCAAAGGCGGTCAAGGTTCCGATTGGCGTATTAATCTGTACCGGCGCCTCCGGCTCTACGGAGGCAAGTTCGCCGGATTCGTACAGTGAAAATCCGTTTCTCGCCGTAATGCTTCCATATGCGGTCGAAACCTCTATTGTATCACCCGGAAACAGCGTAATGCTGCGGATACCGCCGTTCTGAAAAAAACTTATGGCGCCGATTCGCGCCGTGAACCGGGAAAAGCCCAAATCAAATCCGAGCGGGATATGTAGGTTGCGCTCGTCCTCCTCACTCCAAAAGCCGCTGATTTTTCCGTCCAGAGGAAACAGTCGTGAAAGTTCCCCCGACTCATAAAACGTTACAAGTTCGGCAGGAAATTCTCCGATGGGTGTGGTCACTTCTTGTTGGCTGTCCAATGAAACCGCTTTGACCGTTCCGCTTTTGTAAAATTCCACCGAATACTTATTTTTGCGACGTTCAGTTTCCGAATAAAACGGGATAAGCTCCCCTATATGCGTAACCATCATGTTTTTTTCGGATAAAGTGAGCCCCTCCAGTTCCCCGGTCGGGTAGCATACATGCGAGGTGACCCCCGCAAAAACGCCGAAGGGCGTTTGGATGGATTCGTTTTCGAGAAGTTGAAAGTTTTGCATTAGCGACCTCCTATTTTGGTTGAATGACTGCCAGAACGCCTTCCGCGCGGGGGCGAATGTCGATTCTGTACTTTCCGCTGTTTTCCAGCCAAGGCGGTGTGTGACGGAAAAGCAGTCGCAATTCGGTAAAATCCGTTTCCTCCAAAAATGGAAGCAGGGCTTTT
>JAISRF010000214.1 GCA_031273775.1 Oscillospiraceae bacterium | reverse complement strand
CGGGTGTTGACGTATCGCATATCAGCCGCCACCCGGAATTGGGCACCTCGTTTAGCGATGTTATGAACCAAACCGGCGAGCGCACTTTCTTCCAGTACCGGGGTGCGAACGCGGCCTTTGGGCCGGAGCACATCCCGCTGGAAAAAATTAGCGCCGACATCCTGCATATCGGCTATATTTTACTGCTGGATTCTCTTGACGAGCCGGATGCGGAATACGGTACGGTGATGGCGCGGGTTCTGGCAGAGGCTCAGGCGAAGGGGTTCAAGACCAGTATTGACGTGGTGAGCGAAGAGAGCGAACGGTTCAAGCGTCTGGTGCCCCCGGCTCTCAAATATACCGATTATTGCGTAGTAAACGAGATTGAAGCTTCCGCCACCACCGGAATCAGTAGCCGGGACGCGGACGGCAGGCTAATCCGAGACAATATGGAGCCGCTGTGCCGGGCGCTGAAAGCGCTAGGAGCGCGTGACTGGGCGGTCGTACATTGCCCGGAAGGGAGCTTTGCCGTGGACGGTGACGGCAATTATTACCGGCAGCCAAGCCTTAACTTTCCAAAAAGCGAAATCAAGGGCAAAACCGGCGCTGGAGATGCTTTCTGCGCCGCGGTTTTGTACGGCGCGTACCGAAAACGGCCATTGCCGGAGACTTTGAAGCTGGCCAGTGCGGCGGCAGCCTCGTGCCTTCGTGAAAAAAGCGCCACTGCCGGGGTTCTGCCGGCGGATAAGCTCTGGAAAATGATTGAGGAATACGGGTTTGACGCGTAGGGGCAGGTCTCCGTGTCCGCTCGGATTTTGCACATAGGTTTGGTGAAATTAAACAATGAAAAAAGCGGTTATGTACGGCGCGGGGAACATCGGGCGGGGATTTGTCGGCCAGCTGTTTTCTAAATCCGGTTATGAGGTCTGTTTTATCGATGTGAACGAGCCTCTTGTCAATGAACTAAACCGGCGCGGCGAATATCCCGTACGGGTTTTACTCTCCGACGGATTCCGGGAGGAAATCGTCGCAAACGCGCGGGCGGTAAACGGGCGGGATAAAAACGCCGTTGCTCTTGAAATTGCCCGGGCGGATATTATGGCAACGGCGGTAGGCGTGAATGTTCTGCCATATATCGCCTCTCCCGTGGCGGCGGGTTTGACCCGGCGTTTTGAAGAGGGCGGCAGTCCGCTCGATATCATCATCTGCGAAAACAAGCTGGATGCGGATCAATATCTCCGGGAACTGATCGGCGAAAAGTTGAAGCCGGAAATCCGCGAATGGGCAGGCCGAAACGTGGGGCTGGTGGAAGCGTCCATCGGGCGGATGGTGCCGGTGCAGACGGACGAAATGCGCCGGGGGGATAACCTCCGCATCTCAGTGGAGGAATATGCCGAACTGCCGGTGGATAAAACCGCGTTCAAGTGCCCCCTCCCGGAAATTGAGGGACTCCTTCCCGCCGCGCCCTTTGCCTTTTACATTGAGCGTAAGCTTTACATTCACAACATGGGTCACGCCGCCGCCGCTTATTTCGGGGCGCAAAAAGGTTACGCGTACATTTGGCAGGCAATAAATGACCCCCAAATCCGTGAAACGGTGTTTAAGGCCATGCTGGAAAGTGGGATTGCGCTAGCCAAAAAGCACGGAGTGGAATTTTATGAGGTTTACCGGCACATTACAGACTTGATTGGCCGGTTCGCTAACCGTCAGCTTGGGGACACGGTAGCGCGCGTAGGGCGGGATTTGCCCCGCAAGCTGGCGGACAACGACCGGTTATTCGGCGCGGCAAACCTGTGCGGGCAGCAGAGCGTGGAAAACACGCATATATTAAAGGCTATCGGCGCGGCGCTCGCTTTCCCGGATGGTGAAAAAGCGCCGGGGCAGACCCGGCTCCGGCAAATGGCGAATGTTTTGATCACTTCATAGCCGGAGACGTCTGGCTAAAAACAGGCGGGGTAAACAAACTTCACACTCACCTCCTCTCTTTATGATTACAGCTTGCCATATCGGTCAATACTACAAGAAACAAAGAGAGGGTGGTTGCGATGCGTTTTTTGGGAATGATCATTGGCGTCATGTCGTTCATTATTATTGGCGTGTTTCATATTAACAAAAGGAGCGGAAAACATGGATTTTATGAGTACGGTAAAGGATTCGTTGCTGGAAGATTTTTATCCCAAAGGCTGGGATATGGCCAAAATTGACGCCTGCTGCGAAAAAAGTGTTTCGCGGGAGGGTTTTTGGCACAAGGATTTTTATCCCACAGCCTGTGAAACTCTCGCCGATTTTGATACATTGATGGGGCACGAAATCGCCCTGCAAATTAAAAAATCCCTGGACGCGAGGGAGAAACTGGCGATGATTCTCCCCGCCGGGCCGATGGGCATGTATAAATGGGCGGTATTTTTCCTGAAAGAATGGGTCGTTTCCTGTGATCATGTGACCACTTTCAACATGGATGAATGGGCGGACGGCGAGGGAAACACACTGCCGTCAGACAATCCGGCAAGCTTTGAATACAGCATGAAGGAAGCCTTTTTTGACAGGCTTGGGTCGTTGACCGTGCCGGAAGATCAGCGTAATTTTGCCACGAAAGATAACTTGCCGACCTACGCGGGCAAAATCGATGCGCTGAAATCGGAGGGCGCGAAGCTGGTTCTGGTATACGGCATCGGGCGCATGTGTCACATCGCGTTCTGGGAACCACAGTTTGCCGCGGAATACGCAAGCGAAGCGGACTGGAAAGCGGCAACCCACCGGCTGGGCGCAAAGCTGCACCCTTTAACCATTGAACAAAACGCCATTACCAGCTTTAAAAGCCGTACAACTTTGGTACCGTGTACGGCCAACACCATCGGGCCGGGGCTTTTTTTGCGGGCTGACTATTGCATTGGCGGCGCGGACGGGGCACTGGGGCGCGGCATGGGCTGGCAGGGTATGAGTTTTCTGACCACCTTGCACTACGGCCCTGACCGGCATATCACCAGCACTTATATTCCGACGCTGCCAGGCAAGCTGTTTTATTTGAGCGAGCTTGCGGGACCGCTGACGGCTGAGGTAAATTAAACGCCTTCTCTTCCTGCTATCAGCGAAACCATACATTATATAAATCCATTCAATTGAAAAGCGTCCGACAGCGTGAACAAACTTCACCAAATATTTTTTAAAAAAGGGGTTGACAAAGGGCACCGGATTTGGTAAGATAGTCGAGCGCCCTTTTGAGAGCGCCATCCGTAGGCGGGGTTAACGTAAAAGTGCCGCGGGGGTTTGAACCTTGAAAATTGAACAGCAAACAAAAGAAGAACCG
>JAISRF010000208.1 GCA_031273775.1 Oscillospiraceae bacterium | reverse complement strand
GCATCCACTCCGTTCATGGCGGCGGCATACTGACCGATGTATTTCTTGATTTGATAGTCCAAAATGTCAAGCGCCAGCCTTGCCCTGGCGTTGCCGGCCCTCGCGGCGGCGGAAACGTCACGGTCGTCGCTGGAAACGCCGGAAAGCCCCAGTACGCCGGATTTTTTGTTCAGCAAATCTGACATTTGGGCGGACGAAAGATTTTCTTTTTCCATAATATACGTAACCGCCGAAGGGTCTACCGCGCCCGAACGCGACCCCATAATA
Organism: Oscillospiraceae bacterium; assembly: GCA_031273775.1. Classification (GTDB taxonomy): domain Bacteria; phylum Bacillota; class Clostridia; order Oscillospirales; family Acutalibacteraceae; genus JAISRF01. The sequence goes on along the minus strand of JAISRF010000208.1, from coordinate 5,048 downwards.
AAGCCGTCCAGTGGGGTAAAGCCCATAGACGTGTCCACGCACATGCCGTCTTTGACCGCCGTGATAGACGAACCATTCCCTAAATGGCAGGTGATGATTTTTGTGCCCTTGGCGTCCCCGCCCAAGAGTTCGACCGCGCGAGCGCTGACAAAACGGTGAGAGGTTCCGTGAAAACCGTACCGCCGCACCTGATATTTTTCGTAGATTTCATAGGGCAGGCCGTAGAGGTAAGCCTCCGGAGACATGGTCTGGTGAAAAGCGGTGTCGAATACGACGACCTCGGGCACATGGGGGCCAAAGCACTCCATACAGGCTCTCATACCCTGAACATGGGCGGGGTTGTGAAGGGGCGCGAGCGGGTTCAGGCTTTCGATGTCGGCAATGACCTTGTCCGTTACCTGCACCGATTCCGAGAAGATGGAGCCGCCCTGAACAATGCGGTGACCCACGGCGGAGATGTCCTCCAGCGAACCGATAACGGCGGCCGCTCCTTTAACCAGCGCGTCCGCGACACAGTGGAACGCGGCAGTGTGGTTGGGCATGTCTATATCCCGCTCAAATTTGCGCCCGTCCGCGGCGGTATGTTTAATGCGCCCATCCATGCCAATCCGCTCACAGACGCCCTTTGCCAGAACCTTTTCCCCTTCCATATCAATTAACTGATATTTGAGCGATGAGCTCCCGGCATTCACCACAAGAATTTTCATTTGGTTTTTGCTCCCCGTTGCTTTTTTAATGATACACCTGTATAATACCATCTATATCCGGCGAATTCAAGCATTTTTTTACGTTGGGGGCGTAATATTGAAAACCGCGGGAATCATAGCGGAATACAACCCGTTTCACGGCGGACACGCGCGCCATTTGGCGGCAACGCGAGCCGCGGGATACACGCATATTATAACCGCGCTGAGCGGTTGCTTTGTCCAGCGCGGGGAACCGGCGGTACTCGGTAAAACCGCCAGAACGCGGGCCGCGCTTCTTTGCGGGGCGGATTTAGTTTTAGAGTTGCCGTCCGCTTATTCCCTTTCCTCCGCCAAACGGTTTGCCCTTGCGGGAACCGGTTTATTGGCGGATACCGGCGTTGCGGACGGGCTTTCCTTTGGAAGCGAATGTGGGGATTTGGAAACGCTCCGGCGAACCGCCCGGTGTATCGAAAGCCCTGAGTTGCAACCGAAACTGAAACAGTTTTTGCAGGCGGGAAAGTCTTTTGCGGCGGCAAGACAGGCGGCGGCGGAAGCGGTTTTCGGGACGGGCACGGCTGAAATTCTGGCAAGTCCCAACAATCTGCTTGCCGCGGAATATCTTGCGGCGCTGGACACGCTCGGAGTGAAAATGGAGGCATTCACGGTTAAGCGGGAGGGCGCGCCGCACGGCGGCGGCTTCCAATGCGGATTTGAGACGCAGCTTTGCGGCGGAATAAATCATTCCGGATTGGCGCTCTCGGCTTCGCAAATTCGGTCGTTATTGCTTTCCGGCAAAGAATTCGCGGACATTTTGCCCGCTTTGGAAGCTTCCGTGCCGGCTGACGCGCTGGTGACTTTGAAAGACGAATTTCCCAACATATATTCCCAAAAAGACTTTGAAACGGCGGCGCTTTCACGCCTGCGCGCCCTGCCGCGGGAAACGTTCGAAGCCCTGACCGACGTGCGGGAAGGGCTGGGATCGCGGTTGTTTGAATCCGCGCGCCGGGCGTGTTCGCTCACCGAGCTTTACCGGTTTGCGAAAAGCAAACGGTTTACCCACTCGCGCATACGCCGTGCGATCATGAGGGCGGCAATCGGCATGGAGGAGGGTTTGCCGGAAAAAGTACCCTATATCCGCGTACTGGGCTTTAACGGCCGCGGGCAGGAACTGCTGGCGGCCATGCGTAAACGCGCCCATGTGCCCTGTGTGACACGCGGTACCCAGGCACGCTCCCTGGGCGGAGATATCGCGAAGGTATTCGCGGCGGAATGCGCCGCCGCCGATTTGATTGCGCTGGCGGTGCCGGGACGGAAGGTATGCGGGGAAGAATTCAGGTTCAACCCGGTAAGAGTGTGAACAACCTTGGGACTTCGGACTTCGTAATCCACGGCAATACGCTGGACAGCAATGCTTATGGTGAGGTTTCTATACGTTTTGCATAAGCTTCGTATGAAGTATTCCGCTGGCAATAAGGCCTGAGCGCGATGCCCCTCTCATCATACACTCGTCGCCCTGATGACACAAAACACCGGCAATTTGACGCTTACGATGTATTTCATTCCAGAACGTAAATCTCCACGTCCCGCACGCCAAAGGCGTAACATTCGGCATCGGTGTTAAAGAACAGGTCAATGGTAATCCTGCCCTTGCCCGCGAAGCCGCCTGTATCGGCCGCAATGGCGTAACCGTAAATAATCTGCCCGTTGGCGGTGCGAATCCACAGCTTGGAGCCGTAGGGGATTTGCCGGGGATTAACGGCAACGTGACCCACCATCAAGGGGCGCCCCGTGGCGGTGGAATGGGTGGCCGGGTCTTGGTGGTAAGCGGTGGCCTTGCCGGTGATCAGTTGCTTATATTTCAACGGAACGGCGTTTTCGGTGAATTCAAGGGCGCTCACCGGCTGAAGCTTGGAATAAGCGTTCGCGAACGCGGTGATCACTTTCTCGGGGGCACCGGACACCGCAGCTTTAGAGGAGAGCGGAGCGGCTGCCGCGGTTTTTGCGGCGGCTTTTGTCCCGACAACGGTTTTCTCTTCCACCGGATGACGCACAATTTCTTCTTTTACCGGAGTCTCTTCTACCACTTGTCCGTCTCGGGTTTTCAGCCGGACGGTCACCACCTTAAGCCCCTCCACACCGGCGGTCAGGGTTTTGGAGACGCCCTTTTCCAGCGTGCCGGAATATTCCGTGGCCGTGCCGTAGGGGACGGTGTGCTCCTGACGCACGTAACTGTAATTCACGCGCGTAACCTCAAAGGTCAGATTCGCCGTCACGGGCGAGTCCTCGGGAACGCTTAAAACGTCTTCATCGTCCATGTAAACGCCGGATTTGTCGATTGCGTCCTTTACGGTGCCGCTGAGCATTTTCACGGCAAAGGTTTCGCCGTCCGCTTTAATGTAGACATCGAACGCGCGGGAAATGTTGATGGAAAGCAGTCTGCCGGTTTCCGCTGTGACGGTGAAATCATCCTCGTTGTCCAAAACAACTCCGGCCTGAGAAAGAATGTCGCGCGGGTCACGACTTAGAGTTTGTACCTTTGTGACGTTATCGCCGTCCAGCACCGCGACGCTTTTGATATTTGCGGCCAGAGAAAACACCGCGATGGCCAGAATGGTGAATAAAACCGCGGCGGCAAAACTGCGCTTTTGGAAAAGCCCGGGCATTTTGAAACCCTTAATCTTTTCGTGGCGTGACATAAAAATAAAAAACTCCTTATGATAGTAGATAATTGGCTGCTACCATATTATGGGGAACTTGTTTCCAGTATATTCATGGCTTTCCAAGTTGTCAAGTGAGCCGGTCCAAAGTTTTTTGTGCGGTTGTCACAAACTTTTAATCGTATCAAAGCTGTAACAAAGGTTACAGGCTTGTAATACTTGCGGTTTTCAGGGGTGAAAAGAAATTTCAGCCGATTGTTTTGTGCACAATCACGTTTTGTGTTAAATTATATTCACTAGCTGTATTTTGTGTAAAACCCTAAGAATAGACGAAAAACGCACAAGATATATGGTTTAACAAAAAGCAAGAAGTCGTCTGAGTCCATTGCTTTCTTAACATAATCACAGTTTTATGTTTACCAACACACTCTGCCCGGCGCGAGTTTTCAGTGGCAAGTGCAGATGCCGGGTGGCAAGTGACCTCTAACCTCTAACCACTAAATTAACCAATTTGTCTTTGACCACTATCTCTTTGACCGGAGTTTTCCCCGCCAAATCCACAGAGGCTCTTGCTTTTTCCAGCACTTCCTCGTCATCCGCCCCGACCGGAACGGTGATCCGCGCTTTCACTTTACCGTTGACGGAAACTGCCAGCTCAACCTCAAGCCGGGCACATAAGGCCTCGTTGTAGGCGGGCCACGCCGCAGCGTTAAGCTGTCCTCCGAAGTCGCAGATTTCCCACAGTTCCTCCGTCATGTGCGGGGCAAAGGGGTTCAAAATCAGGAGCAAGGTTCGGTAATCAGCCCGGGAACATGTCCCCATGTCACTTATCCGGTTGAAGAGCCCCATCATGGCGGCAATGGCTGTGTTGAATTTCAAATCCTCAATGTCCAGCGTTACCTTTTTAATGACGCGGTGAAAATCGCGCTCCAGCGCGGGGGAAAAACTGTCGCCGGGGGTTAATTGTGCCTGAAGATTCCACACCCGTTCCAAAAATCTTTTGCAACCTTTTATGGACTGGCTGCTCCACGGGGCGGCTTTTTCGAAATCGCCGACGAACATCTCATACAGGCGCATGGTGTCCGCGCCGTATTCGTTCACAATGTCGTCAGGGTTGACCACGTTGCCCCGGGACTTGGACATTTTTTCGCCGTTTTCACCCAGAATCATGCCGTGGCTGGTTCGTCTGGCATACGGTTCCGGGGTGGGCACCACGCCGATGTCGTACAGGAATTTGTGCCAGAATCGGCTGTACAGCACGTGGAGCGTGGTGTGCTCCATGCCACCGTTATACCAGTTTACGGGCGTCCAGTACTCAAGCGCCTCCCGGGAGGCAAGGCAGGCGTCGTTACGCGGGTCTGCGTACCGCAGAAAATACCAGGAGGAACCCGCCCACTGGGGCATGGTGTCGGTTTCACGCTTTGCCGCACCGCCACAGACGGGGCAGACGGTGTTTACCCAATCGCTGATTTTGGCCAGAGGAGATTCGCCGGTGTCGGTGGGTTCATAACTGTCAATTTTGGGGAGGATCACGGGTAGCTCACTTTCCGGAACCGGCACCGCGCCGCACCCTTCGCAGTGAATGATGGGAATGGGTTCGCCCCAGTAACGCTGGCGGGAAAACACCCAGTCTCGAAGCTTGTAATTTACCTTTGCCGCGCCGATGCCTTTCTCCTCCAGAAACCTGATGACGGCCGTTTTGGCA
>JAISRF010000152.1 GCA_031273775.1 Oscillospiraceae bacterium | reverse complement strand
CCTCCAGCCTGCCGTACAGGACTGGCTTTTTGCCCTTGGTATGTATCCGAGCCGAGGTGTAGCCAAGCCCCATCTCCCGGATTTTTTCCGGAGTGAGCCCACCGGGGCTCGAAGCCGCCAGCGCGATGATCTCCTCCTCGCTCTTCGCGAGCGTTTCAATCACCAAACAGCCATCCTCAACGCGGACGTTTTCCGGGAGGTTCGTGTACCAGTGCACACATCCGTTTGTCGTCCCCTGCTCAATATTCCAGGTGTTTTCGTCCGGCACCGCGCCGCCGAACGTTATCTCCCAAACAAGTGCGCCGGGGTCATTTTGCTGCGGTGTTTCCATTGTCATCGCTTCCTTTCCCTGAATGATTTTGGTTAAAATAACTGTATATTAACACGTTCCGCGCCGGTAAAAAGCGCGGTCACCTGTAATACCGTATCCAGTCCACAATAAATTTCTTCGGGAACACGGTGGTTTCATCCGGGGGTTCAGGCCAGCCACCTACGGCGGTGTTCAGGATCACATAATGCGGCTTGTGGAACTCCGGTACATCCGCGATTCCGATTTCCTTAATCGCCTTGCCGTCGACAAAAAAAGTGATTTTCTCCGGCGTCCAGTCGACCGTAAAGATGTGGAAATCATCGGAATATTTTCCCTGTTCCAACCGTGTGTCGCCCAGCACGATATAGTTCAGTTTCGGGCGCTGCTCGGGGCGACAGTGCAGGGCACAGTGTGTCTCGCTGTCGCCGAAGCCGTCCTTCGCGTTGCCCTTGCCGCCCACCAACTCAAAAATATCAATCTCCCCGCAGGCGGGCCAGCCTGCTTCGCCGATATCCTCGCCGATGGTCCAGAACGCGGGCCACAACCCCTGCCCCGTTGGCAGCTTCATGCGCCCCTCCAGCCTGCCGTACAGGACTGGCTTTTTGCCCTTGGTATGTATCCGAGCCGAGGTGTAGCCAAGCCCCATCTCCCGGATTTTTTCCGGTCGCCCCAGCTCCCGGATCTTCTCCGGCCACGCTTCATCGGGGCACGAAGCCGCCAGCGCGATTATCTCCTCCACACTCTTCTCAAGCGTTTCAATTACCAGAAAACCGTCCTCAACACGGACGTTTTTCGGGAGATCCGTGTACCAGTGCACACAGCCTCTTGTCGGCCCCTGCCGTATACTCCAGGTGTTTTCGTCCAGCGCCGCGCCGCTGAAATTTTCCTCCCAAACAAGCGTTCCGTGGCCGTTTCGCTGCGGTGTTTCCATTGCCATCGCTTCCCTTCCTCAAACTGATTGAACAAACTGATTTAACCGAAACCGGCTCGCGCGGAGCGGAGGGCGGCTAACCTGAGCCTCATTCCCGAAACCGCACGTGAACTCACTCTCACGCCGCTCATATATCAACAGGGGGCGCCCTGTAATGTTGAAATAAATTGTCGAAAAAATGTGTAACCGTTTTCATACGACATTTACTTTTAGGTTGCCGACTACGCCGCCCCATGGGCTAAAGCCAGGTTTCCTCCCAGGTTGAACCCCGAACCGTGATCTTGTGCGGCAAATGTACGGTACGCGTTCGCGGCAGAACTCCCGCGGGACTTTCCAGCTGTTCCAAAAGCAGACGACCGGTAGCGTAACCCAATTCGCTCAGCGGCTGGCAAACGGTGGTCAGGGGCGGGTTGCAGATTTTTGCGATGCTGGTATCATCGCAGGCTATCAGGGCAATATCTTTCCCCACAGTCAGCCCGTGCTCACGAACAGATTCCAAAACCCCCGCGGCCATCTCCTCGCTGGTGACAAAAACGCCGTCAAAGGCGGTTTTCCGTTCAAAAAGCAGGTCACAGACTTGCTTTCCACCTTCAAAGGTGTATTCCGAGAAGCAAATTAAATCGGAATCAAACTCAATACCCGCATCGGACAATGCCTGGCGGTACCCCTCCATCCGGCGGCGTTCGGAAGAAACACCTTCGGTTCCGGTGATGTGCGCAACTCTGCGGCAACCAAGGCTTATCAAGCCGTTCACGGCATCCTGCGCCGCGATGTGGTTATCAATAGAAACACAGGCCACACCGGAATCATCCACGTCCTCACAACAGAATACCAAAGGAAATTGACTGTTTAGCTCGCGGTATTCTTTTGCTTTTAATTTGGGTGAAAAAAGAACCGCTCCGTCCACCCCCTGCCCTTGAAGCATATGTAAAAACTGCCGTTCAATCTCAAGTGATTTTTCTGTGTCGCAGAGAAGCACGTGATACCCGTGTGTACTGAGAACTCTGCGAAGGCTCTTCAAAATATCCGCGTAAAACGCGGTGTCCATCGCGGGCATGAACGCGAGAACCAAATTGGTGCGCTTGCGACCAAGGCTCCGCCCACTGTGGTTTGGGTGGTATTGGTGATGCCGGATAACACTTTCCACACGCTCCCGGGTTTCCTGCGCGACATAACCGCTGTCATTGACCACTCGTGATACGGTCGCGACGGAACAACCTGCTTTTGTAGCAATTTCCGCTATTGTCACAAGCGTTCTCCACTTGATTTATTTGTTTTTTACATTATACAGGAATCAAACGCGTTTGTCAAGTACCGAATAGATAAAATTATTTTGGCCGTTTTTGTGCATGTTGCACAAGTGAATCACACAAGCCGGGTTCAAGCCGGAGGCTGTATATGCTTGACACGTGGCTGTCCACCGTTCCGTTACCCAATAGTAAATTTCTTAATAATCGAAATCAAGTTCCGGCTTTTCGCCTGTACTTTCCGCCATGCCGAGCTTTTCCAACAATTCAGTGGCGGCGTTGTAGCCCATTTTCTTTTGCCGGTTATTCATCGCCGCTACTTCAATAATCACCGCCAGATTTCGTCCCGGTTTGACAGGAATGGTCAGCGACGGCACGGAAAGCCCTAAAATTTCCGTCATTTCGCCGTCCAGCCCCATGCGATCATAAACCTTGTTTGCGTCCCACGGCTCTAAATTGGCCACAAGGTCAATTTTTTCGGTCAGCTTAACGCTCCCCATACCGAAAATCCGCCGCGCGTTGATAATGCCGATTCCGCGCAATTCTATAAAGTGGCGAATATTTTCCGGCGCGGAACCCACAAGCGTCTTTGAGGAAACCCTCCGGATTTCCACGGCGTCGTCGGCAATCAGGCGGTGTCCGCGTTTTACCAGTTCGATGGCGGTTTCGCTTTTCCCCACACCGCTTTCGCCCAGAAGCAGCATACCCTCGCCGTAAACCTCTACCAATACCCCATGACGGGTGATGCGCGGCGCGAGCTGAACCCCCAAATAAGAAATAACAGCTGCCATAAACATAGAGGTGGTATCGACGGTGCGGAGCAATGGGATTTCATGCGTTTGCGCGCCCACCCGCCATTCATCCGGAATGTCCATGCCCCGCGTGAAAATGACGGCCGCGGGATGCTGGGATAACAAACGCTGAGCGCGCGCGGCGCGTTTTTCACGGGGAAAACCATTTAAAAACGCCAGCTCATTGCGTCCGATAACCTGAATGCGATCGTTGTCAAAAAAGTCATAAAACCCAGAAAGCTGCAAACCGGGTCGGTTCAGGTCACCGCTGGAAATGTAGAGGTCATCCGGACTGCGGGGGGTGTAGACGGTTTCCAGCGAAAACTCCTTAATCAGTTTGCAAAGAGGAACGGAAAACGTTTGATTCATAATGATCTCCTTAATTATATTTTGCGTAGGTCGGCGTCCCCGGCGTTCCGCAGGTCGTCCGGAAACCGCCTCCCGCAATTGTTACGCCGCCAAATGCTCAACTACGGTTTTTATTCCGATACCAATTAACACCAGTCCGCCGCCGATTTCCGCGGCGGTTTTATATTTCGCGCCCACACGTTTTCCCAGCAGAAAGCCCGCGAAGCAAACCGCGAAAGTTATTCCGCCAATGAGAAGGCAATCTGTGAAAATATTTCCCGCCCAAAGCGTACCAAACGCAAACCCGACTCCCACGGCCAGCGCGTCAATGCTGGTGGCAATGGAAGCGACAAGCAAATATTTCAGCCCTAAAGCGGCACTGCCGGACAATGGATCTTTCCGTAATTTGATTGCTTCAATCAGCATTTTTCCGCCCACAAACGTGAGTAGCGCAAGAACCACCCAGTGGTCATACGCGGTAATCATCCCGGCAAACCGCCCACCCACAGCCCAGCCCAAAAACGGCATGACCGCCTGAAACAGCCCAAAGAAAAACCCCGTGATAACCGCGCCTTTGAATCTTGCCCCGCGCTGTGCAATTCCGTTCGCTACCGAAACCGCGAACGCATCCGCGGAAAGCGCAAGTCCAATGAGCACAACGCTCCACATAATAAACAAAATCCCTCTCACTTGTAATCATTTTTTCTCTTGACGCCACACCTATTTCCCCGGAAAGTTTAAAGGTTCTAAACGCGGACAAACCGCCATATGATTAACTACGGACAACCCCGAAATTCGAAACGCGGAGTGCCGAATTCGGAATCCGGGTGGCAGATCCACATGTCTGACTAAAAGGAGAAAATCAATGGACGGTTCAAAATTTGCGGAGGCGCTGAGCGGGCTTTGCCCAAACATAAAATCAATTTTATCAAAACTTCCCGACAATGTCAAGGAAAATGCTTTCGAAATACGTCTGCGGTGTGGATTGCCGCTTTCCATGACCCTTCCCGGCGGCGGTCTATTCGTGTTGCGCACGGGAGAAGCGGTCAAATTGCCACGCGCCGGAGTTTACATCACAACGAAAGAGGATATTGCGCAGAGCTTTGAAAGCTTATGCGGACATTCGGTTCATTCCCACACGCGGGAACTGGCGCAGGGATTTTTAACCGTACGCGGCGGACACCGAGCCGGACTGTGCGGCACGGCGGTATACGGCGAAAACGGCGAAATAACAGGCATAAGGGACATATCCTCCGTGAATTTAAGAATCGCGCGGGAGGTATACGGCGCGGCGGATACCGTGATTTCACATATTCGAAAAAACGGCGGGCTTACAGGCGGAATTCTGATTGCGGGGCCGCCGTCCTCGGGAAAAACTACGGTACTGCGCGATTTATGCAGGCGGCTTTCCACCGGAGAGTTGGGTGAGGCGTTGAAGCTTTCCGTGATGGACGAAAGAGGAGAACTGGCGGCGGTGTACGGCGGTATCCCTCAAAACGATTTAGGGCTAAATACCGATGTCTATTCATTTTACCCTAAGGCCGAGGCGCTGCTGATGGCGCTCCGGGGACTTTCCCCGGACGCGGCGGCGATTGACGAACTCGGCTCCGAACGCGAAGCCCGTGCGGTGCTGGCCGGGCTTAATGCCGGGGTACCGGTGCTCGCCACCATACACGCGGGAAGCGTAACGGAGTTGCTTAGGCGGAAGCAGTTCAAATGTTTATGGCGCGCGCGGGCGTTTTCATGGGTGTTTTTTTTAAAAGGCAGGAAAACACCATCGAAAATAGAAGCGGTGTACAGCGCGGAAGAGTTAATAGTCAATTTATAAGTCTTGATTTTAAACTGTTAACTGTTAACCGTTAACCGTTAACTGAAAAGGTCGTTGTTAATGTTGATAAAACTTCTTGGCTTAATCGCCATCGTGATTTGCGGGGCTGGCGCGGGACTGTCCGGAGCCATGCGGCTTAAACGGCGGACGGAGGAACTTGCGCTGTCTGTCAAGCTGATTTCGGACATCGGCACGTTAATTCGTTACAGCGGACAGGAAACGGCATCGCTTTTTTCAACGCTTGCGGACAACCCACAGTACGAAGGGTTTGTCTTTCTGAACACGTGCCGCAAGCTGGTTGAAGCGGGAAAGTCCCCACGTGAGGCTTTCCGAATGGCAATGGTAGAGGGAAAAGATGGGCTTTGCCTTAAAAAAGAGGAGATAGGTCTGCTGCAATCTTTCTTTTCGGGGCTTGGCAGGAGCGACGCGTCAGGGCAGGAGAGCGTGTGCGAACTGCACGCG
>JAISRF010000148.1 GCA_031273775.1 Oscillospiraceae bacterium | reverse complement strand
CAGATTTGTTAGAATTTGCATGTCGAATAGAAAATTCATAGATTTTAGCCGCCGTAAAGGTGTAAACTTTATGGCACACACGGACGCACGGATGGTTTTTAACCATCCTTTTTGTTTTTTAGTTAAAGTGGCCGCCGTGGAAATCTTAAACAGTCAAACATTGCGTCCACAAATCAGGGCATACATAAATGTGTCTGCCCTGAAAAAGCCTCTATTTACCGTTTTGATTTTCTTTTTTGTTCATTAATCGGTACTTCCCGCTTCACTTGTTTCCTCCGATGGTTCAAACAAATCACCATACGGGTCATATGCCGCATCATCCTCATCACGCAGTTCAAAATGCAGAAGAACCCCTGCCGCGCACCCCGGACAATTACCCGATGTTCCGCCGCTTGATCCTGTAACCTGTCGGGCCGTTACCGCTTCACCCTCATGTACAAAGATTTCCAAAAGGTGCGCATAACGGCTGTAAAACACCCTGCCATCTTCGCCGGTGTGTTTTATCTGTATCACATTGCTCCCGTCTGCGTTTCCGGAAAATTCCACCGTTCCATCCGCAACGGCAATCACATGGCTTTGAAGCGCGGCGGCAAAATCAATGCCGGGGTGTGTATCGGCATCGTATTCGGCAATCACGGTAACATTACCCTTTATTGGTAAAGGGTAAGTACCGGTTTGAATAACAGACTCATTGTTTGCCGGAATGATATAATCATAATCGGTTTTCAGCGCTTCTGCCGCGCCATAGGCGGATGTACCAATCCCCAGCAGATTGCCAAGAAACTGCAAAGGGTGGGACAGGATGTATACCGGAATCGCAAGGATAACCAGCAATGCGGCAACACCGCCGATAATAATCCCGCCGATTGCTTTTTTACCTTTTTCACTGGTCGCCGCCTGTTTGGCGGCAGTTGCGAGTATTTTAGCGGTAACAGGGTCTATCGCCATAAAAAGCAACTCCATTTTATTTTTTAAATAACCACTGACAGAAAGCAGAGTTCAGATGCCGAACCGATTCTAATCATCTGAACTCTGTTACCCGGTTTACCGTCCTCCCGCTTCGCCCATTGCTGCCAGTTTGTAGTCGGGGATATCAAAGATGGCATGTAGGCGTTTGGAACCGACAATTAACAAGCCCTCGCCACGCCGTTTGGCAGCTAAAAGTTCCTGTTCCGCTTCGGTAAGGCCGTAGAGATCGCGGGTTTCTTCCAAATTCTTGCCGTCCGTCCCCATCATCACCTTGTAACAGGGCGTGTCCAACAGGGCCTGCCCGTACATTTTTATTTCCGGCGCAAGAAAATCCACCACGCTGTGGGAGATGATCCCCAGCGCCGCCTCATATTTACGCGCCCGCTTTGCCACGTTCCGCAGGAACACAAGGCTCTGCGGAACGTTGGGGTCAATCAGCAGGTACGCCTCATCGCAAAAAAGCATGACGCGCTCTTTGCGGTCACGGCTCATCTGCTCCCACGCCCAAGTGAGGATATTGAAATACTGTGTTTTCTTCACGGTGTCGGACGTATTTTGCAAATCGTGGGTGTCAAGGCAAATCATGCGGCTTTTGGGGTTGACTGAGGTGTGGCCGTTCCACAGGAAACGGTCGGCACCCACGGCGATGTCCCGCAGCAGGCTTTCCAACACCTCATAATCCTTGCCGCCGGTTATTTGAACCTGCGTTTGTATTGCCTTGTACAAATCCGAAAAGGTTGGGAAGTCACGGGGCTTTAACTTGGAAATATCGGTGTCCCAGTCAATGCCGAAAGACAGGTACAGTTCCTCCACCGCCTGTTTCAGCCGTGCTTTTTGAATGTCGGTCAGGGAGGGGAGATAGAGCGAAAAGAAGATTTCAAGGGTTTTCAAGTGCAGCGCCATATCGCCCATGCCGCGGCCCTCGTCACGGTATAAAGGGGAATCCGTGTTAATAGAGTTGCCGGCGGCTTTCCAGCCGTCCTCGTCGTCACGGGGCGCGGGCCGGATTTGCAAAGGATTAATCATTCCGCCGCTGCCGCCCCCGGCGTTAATCCAGTCACCTTTCAGTTTAGCGCAAAGCTCCTGATACTCCCTTTCGGCATCTATGACCAAAATTTTAGTGCCCCGCATATATTCAGTGAGCATCATATCCTTGACCTTGGTGGATTTGCCGACACCGGGGACACCCATCACCACAAAATTGCTGTTGGTGCGGTCTCCGCCCCGTTTCCAAATATCCAGCGTGATTAATCCGCCGTTGATGTCCTGCCCAAAATAGGCGCCGGTTCCGTCCGAATAGCCGGAGCTTGCGAACGGAAACCCGCCCACAAAGGTTTTGATGGGCACGATGCGGTCAACCACGTTCGCCACCGTCGAATTGATGGCATGATAAGGCGATAAGGTCTGCAAAGCCTGCTCCTGTAAATTCGCCATACCGCGTAGCTTGCACCGTGTCCCCATGAAAATGCTTTCCACCCGCTTGGCGTTCTTCTGAAACAGAGCATCATCCTTGGATAGCGGCATGGCAAGGATGGACATTTTGCCCACCGCCTCGCCGTTCTGGTCGATTTCCCGCATAATGCGCTCGCCATCCTCCGCGCCCTTTTCGGCCCGTTGCTGGGTCAATGGGTCACGGGTGGATTGGGCAATACCGCGGTTCTGGCTTACATTGCGGGAAATGGCTTCAATCAGCGCGCCGGACTCCACCGGCTCAAAGGTTTGGCAGACCACGGTGGAAGGGATATTGTTGACCCGTGACAGCCACCCGGACTCCATTTCCTGCGGGTATTTGACCACACCGTAGACCCTGCCGAGGCTTTCGCCCCAAACCAAATTGTTCCGCCTGAACTCCACTCCCATGGGGGAAATGGCGTTGAGCAGAGCGGCGTTCACCGGGGTTTGCACTTTTTCTTTCCTCAATTATTTTGCCTCCTTCAAAAGCGGCATAGCTGCCGTCACATTTGTGTCTTCAATATGGGCACAGGACGGATTTCCGAACAGGTTGCACAGACCGACAATCTGTTCCTCGCCCAGAATCTCGCTTGTAATCCCGCAGTTACGGAATTTGTTAACCAATTCTTTCGCCCTGCGGTTCAAAGCATACTCGGCATCATCCGCCATCCTGTCCCAGATAACCATGTAAAACTGGCGCACAATGGTATCGCCGGACAGGGCGAAATGCTTATACAGCTTGATTTCCTGCTCCAACAACGCTTTCTGCACCTCATCCGCCGTGGAAGCATACAAGGTCATAAACTCGTCAATCAGGCCGGAAATGTCCACCGGGCGGGAAATGCAGAAGAACTTGAAGGGCTTATCCAGCGTGGACAATTCGCCTGACAGGTTGTTAATCAGCATATTCTTCTCGCTATTGGAAAGGAGGTCAATGCTGATTGGCTGCACCCGGATATAGCTGAACACATAGCCGTCTTTGGTATACAGTACCCGCCCACGGATGTCCCTGACGTTGAGAAACGCCTGCGCCGAAAGCTCACTTTGCAAAACGGCAGCGTTCTTGTATTTGCCGGGAAATAATCCTTTTAATAAATACTCAATCAAAAAATCAGCTCCATTCTTCCATATAGATATACGGATATTTCTTGCTTGACCGTGAAAACCGCGCCATAAGAATAATCTGGTCATAGACGGAAAGGTTGTTGCGGTCTTTGACTGTAAAAATCACGCCGCCCCCTGCCGATGCCAGTATCAGCACGATAAGCGCGGTCAAACTGACTGCGCCTAAAGCATGAAAAATGATGCCGGCCGTCCCGCAAACCAGCGTTGCCACAGCCGCTTTCACAAGCTCTTTTATCCCGAACCCCTCAAAAAACTCCATGCGGGTTTTTATGTTGATTGGGATATACAGGGTATTTCTTTGTTCACTCAAATTCCAATTCCTCCGATTCTTCGCTGTCAGGGGTTTCGCCGGGCGGCGGCATTTCCCAGTCACGGTATTTATCCCGCCCGGTTTCTTCGGATTCCTGTTCAGTTCGGCGCGTTTTCCACCGAGCTTTCCTTTCTTCCTCAATGAAGGGGGCAAGCTTCCGGTTTTCATCGCGTGGAAATAATTGTTCCTTCTTAACCTCCGGCTGGGCATAGCGTGGGGACAGGCCGTATTTCTCAATAACCGGCTTGAGCAGCGCCTCGTAGTTTTCCTTGCTTACAATGCGCTTTTTCAGAAAACTGTCCAAATCATAAAGCGGGCAGACCCTGACGCCAGTTCGGCCCTCGTACACCGTCTGGTTATATTGAAAAATGTCAATGCCAAGCGAATTCCTAATGCCGGTCGCGTTCTTACGGGGAGTGTATTCGTCTTGCGCGTTCAGGGTGTAAAAAACATTTGAATGTTTCAAATTTTCAATCCCTCTTCCTTAACTGAAATAATAAATAATGATATCTTTCAACTGAAAAATGCACTCGGCAATGATATAGAACACCAACACATTCTTGATTCGCGCCTTGTAGCTTTGCGCTTCTTCCTCGTTTGAAATCAGCCGGAAACAGCAGTAGGCGACACGGAAAGCTGCCCCCGCACGAATCAGCCAAATCACGGCTTTTGATAGGTCTGTAACCAAGCTCATTTTTTGAACACCCCTTTTGCCATCTGGACGACCCGCGTGGTATAGTAGATTTTGTTGGTGATACCGCCGCCTCCGCTGGGCGCAATCATGAAGTCGGCCAGGAACTTGGGTGTTTTGTAGGCAAGCATTAGGGCGGCGATACCCCAAAAGACATGGGTATTGAGCATCAAGCCCACTGCCAGCTTCGCAAGGGTAATCTGTACCACCACCGCCAGCGTACTTTGAAAAAACTTCTTGATATACGCGCCGAAAACACCCTTGTCGCTGTCGAGCAGCCCGATACAGGTAATCGGCATACCGAGCCGCAGTATGAGCATTTCAAGCCCCCGCCCCAAAAACTGAAAATAGAGCAGGGCGAAAAGGATAAAGAACACCAGTGAAATAATGGCGGTGAACAGTCCCGCGCTGGCGATTCCGGAGATAACACCTGCAAAGGACATATCGGACCCCGCACCGATTGCCGCCATCAGCTGGTCGGTCAGGTCGGTCACAATCGTCACCATCCAGCCGTACATGGCCGGGAACCCGATGGCGACAATCATGGCCTTGAAAAAATTGCCCAGCAGAGTCAGCGGTTCGCTGTCGGGGTCACCCTCCGTCCAGGTCACATAGGTATCAAAGCCCTTTTTGAGGAATTTCAAGACAATCAAGCTGATGCCGAACGCGAATGTGATTTTATATACCTCTCCGAACCAAGAAAGCCCGGTCAGGGAATCCATGTAGTTCTCGGCGTTTAAGCAGACGGGGACGATGGATTGCAGCGCGCCGTCCACAAAGTAAAGCGCGCCGGACAGCAGGGCGGCAATCAGCAGGACAAGGATTATTTCCAAAAATCATCATCTCCTCATTGATAATAGCTCATCAGCAGGTTTACAATGACCGCCGCCAACACCGCGCCGAGGGAGGAAACCAATGCCACAATGATACGGGTGTTCCATTTCTTGTGGTCCAGCTCCTCTGACATTCCCTTGCGGATAAGGAAATAAATTATCGCAAGGACCGCGACAATCGGCGCTATAATCATCAGCCATGCGGTGGCGTCTTTCAGCAGCTTTTCCGTGCCGGTGGCAATTTTACTTTTGCTGATTTCCCCGCCGTCGCCGGCAATCTCAACCTCATCGGCAAAGGCAGTCTGCGCCCTCATCACTAATAAAGCGGCGCTAAAAAAAACACCGCAAAACCACTTTCGGATTTTACGCAGGCGGTTGATTTTTTTTTGGTTAATCATCTTCAACACTTCTTTCATAGACCATTCGGCTCCCGCTCTTTTTGAATTTTTCAAACATTTTCTCACGAAATGCCCCATCTTCGGTGAAGTCCTCCATGTATTTATCCATCGTCCCGTTGTACTTGTTCCAAATACCCCACAGCTCCATTTGAATATCGCGGGGGCGCGCCGGTCGCTTTTCATCGCGCTGTTTCTGGAGCTGGCGGTTATACTCCTTATCACCCATGCCGAACATGGCGTTGAAATTGGTCTTGGAGATGTCGGGGGCATAGAGGATGCAGGGGTGGCTCCGGGAGATAATCAGCGAATAGGGGCGGTTAATCATCCTCACCTCATCCGGGGTGAGCAATGCCCGCGCCGTCAGATTGACCGATGCGGATTCGCTGGAATTGCTGTGGTAGCTGTAGCTGCTTGACCGGGAATTGGTGGCGACGGTGTAATTGCCGAGTTTTTTGCTGATTTCCTCCAAGGTTTCCGTTTCGTCCGCTTGGAGATAAATCCACGTCTGGCAATTGCTTTTAATGGTTTTAGCGTTTTCCTTGTCGTATTTCTCGTCGAGTTGGGACAGGGACTGGATATACAGATTAAAGCGTATGCCCCGTCCGCCGCCCACTGTCAGCTTGGTGGAAAACCCCGGAATCTGCGCGTAGTTCCCAAACTCATCCAAGTTAAAATTGACCCGCCGTTCCAGCCTGCCGCCCCGCTTATCCGCTTCATTGACCAGAGTTTCATAGTGCTGTGAAGTGAATAGGGAGGCAAGAGAGTAATAGGTTTCCTTTTCGTCCGGGAGGATCAGGAAAACCGCCTGTTTTTCCCGCCCGGTCGCCCTATAATCGAAATCCGTTTCACAAGTCATGGAGTAAATCAGTGGGTTAGTGAACAGCCGAAGGGTGGTCAACGCGGCGGTGAAAAAGCTCCCTCGCGTCTTGGAGGGAGCCACTTCGCTGATACCGAGCAATGCCTTGGCGGGGTGGTCGGGAGCTATCTGTTTCAAATAGCCGTTAATCGGCATCTGATTTCCCACAGTGCGGCACATCTCCGAGAGAAAGAAATATACATTGGTGAGATTCTGATACTGCGGTTTATCCATATTGTCATAGACCACCGACAGTATCCCCGCCGCGATGGTGGATTTGGTGCCGTCGTCCCACATGGGTTCCTTGGATTTGTTGCCGACAAGGGACTCTGTAATATCCCAGGTGTAATCAATGGCCTTCGCCGTGTTGCCGTCCCGGAACGCTTCAATCACGTTTTGCAGGAAGTTGTAACGGCGGCTTTTCAGGGGATTCTTGAAATCCAGCGGAATTACGTCATAACCCAGCCGTTCCAAAAAGGGGTAGGTGTAGTTGAACAGCTCGCTTTTGGGGTCCGACATTACCATGCTTTCCCCGGCCAGCGCCTGAATGCCGATGCTTTGCAGAACCACCGACCGGCTTTTACCGGAACGGGTCGCGCCGATACAGAGGGTATGCACATCATCATCCACCATGTAATACCGCTCATTTTTTCCGTTTTGCACCATTCCCAGCGCCGTCCCACCCTTTGGAAACAATGGAAATTGGTTTTTTTTCGCTTTTGGGGGCTTGGGGCTTATTATCCCGATGTTTTTTGGAAGCCGCTTTCCGATTAGCGGCAGCTTTCTTAGCTTTTGCAGCCGCCGAAAGCTTTTTTGGATTGCCCTTTGCAGGTCTTTTCTGCCTTTTTTTAACCGGCTGCGGATTATTTTTATCCGTGACCGTATCATACCCACACCGCATCAACTCCTTTATCCGTGGGTTTTTCCATCCTGTATTCACAATGGCGAACACCTTCTTCAATTTGATTTTCTCTAACCACCGGGCGGAACCGTGCTGGCTCTGCCCGGCAGCCACCGGCGTTTTAATGTCCGGGGTAATCTGCCGCATATCGCTTTCATACTTGCCGCCGATATTGGATACGGCAATCAGGACGGACAGCAGCAGAACCACCCCGCACAGGCATAAAAAAAGCATCAGATGACGGCGGTCTGACACTATGCTGTGTATACAGTTTAGGAGTTTCAGGCTATCAGGGGTCAGTTTGATATGCTGAAACTGGAAGTGGATAATGCTGGAGAGGAATACGCAGGCGGCGGCGCCGAAAAGCAGGGCCACAAGAAATAGAAACAGCTTTATTTTAAGATTTTTCATCAACCGTCACCGCCCTATACCTCCGCTTCCTCTCCCTGTTCGACTTCAAGCACCGCTTCTGCGGGTTCGGCTTCCTTGTCCGCCATAAGCGATTGCACGTCACGAATCAGCGCCGCCCTGTCCTTAAAATAGCCTTTGAGTTCTTTCAGGCAAACATCGGGGCTGTCGGTGTTTCCGGCGATATACTGCGCCATTCGCGCCCGGTTGATGAAGCCGTCAAACTCGTTTTCGGGCAGCATCTTTTTTAGCGTTTTTTCCACCGTCAAGCTGTAACCGTTTCCGCCTTGATTGGCATACTGGTTGAAATGGTCGGTCAAATTCGAAAAGAACCGCTTTTCAACCAATGCTTTCCAAAGTTCGCTGTTGCCGTCACCGTAAAAGTGCGGGTCAGGAAAGTCCAGCATCGCCGTTTCCGCGAACCGGGCCAGCATGTCCGGGTCAACGGTAGCTTTGAAAGTTTCCAGATTCATGGCAAACTTGAACGCCCCCTCCGGGGTCTGCATATTCAATTCCACAGCTTCGGCGTTGACCGCTTTCGCCACCTGCAATTCCCGTTTGAACGCTTCTAACCGTTTGGAGACCGTTTCCGGCTTGCGGGAAAGCTCTCCTTTCAGAGCCGTAACCGCCTCCGCTACATTGTCTCGGGTCAGCGGCCGGTTGACTGCTTCCATTTTGTTATATACGGCGTCTAACAGGTTCTCCTGCGCCAGCAACAGGCCAAGGCCATCCCGGCTGATTTCCGCTTTGCAAAGATATTCCACAAGCTCCTGCCGCTCGGCGATTTCACGTGCATTTTTGACAACCTCCCGCGTCCCCATCGTTTCCAGATTCTTTTGGTATTTCTCAAATTCCCGCAGCACCTTTTCAGAAAGGCTCTCCGCCGGTTTTTCGGAAATAATCCCGCGCTCCCGCAGGTAGTCCGGGAATAGCTTGGTCAGGTTGCTGAAATGCCGCCGCACCTGCTCGTCAAACAGCCGGATTTTACCCATCTGCGCCAGTTCATACAGGGGGATCGAGGCCTTTTCATCGGGAAAGCTCAAATAATCTCCCTCCGGCTCACCGCGTTCACGTGCCGGTGCGGACAGTAAACGGTCCGCCAGCTTTTGTGCCACCATTACCACCTTAACCAGCGCGTTGGCGGCAATCATATATACGCCGTCCGCCAACTGCTGACGCATGGACACATTGCCGTATTTGCTTTGCTGAGGTGGGCTGTATTGTTCCTCCATACTCACTCTCTCCCTTCATTGATATTTCCTTTTAATGTGTTTTCCATTTCATCATCCGCCCGGCTTCCCGCCGCAAACAGCGCCATAAAAACAGCGCCAAAGCTGCCGCCGAGTATAAAGCAGACAATTCCAATTATATAAATCATTTCAATCAATCCCCTTGTGTTACATTTCAGGTTCAGGCTCGTCCTCCGATTCCTGTGCCAAGTCGGGAAAACGGCTTTCCAGCTTGTCAATAATGTCCTGAAAATGATAATGGTCATTGGTGCCGCCACTTGTCAGGCCATCATAAATCACACGCATTTCTTCCTCCGAAAAGAAAGGCCGCTCATACCCGCAACGGTCAAAAAAATCCTTTTCGGCATTGGCATAGTCCCAGAAGTAATTGCCGCTCCAAACGCCTGTGTGAGATTTTAGTCCGTCATACCGCCATGTAGCAAAGCGCATGGGCTGTTCATGGTCATTGCCCGGCGTTGCCGCAAACACAAACACCCCTCCAACGCTGGATATGGTCTTCCAGCCGTCCGGGAGCCGACTGTCAGGCGGCGCGTTCTCATAGGCACTCACATACTTTTCCACTTCGCGGGTTATGCCCGATATGCGTTTAAAATCATCCGTTCTGTCAGACACCTTATATACGGTGCCGTCGGTGTCAATCAGTACAATTTCGGTTTCGCGGTCATTGACTATATATTTCACTTTTTGCCCGGCGATTGTTCTGTCAATCACAGCGCCGACCATGTACCCCGTATTGTGCAGACGATGATACAACTCTTGAAAAAACAAATCCATCTCTTTCAATCAATCAAACTCCATTTCTTCGCCGCCGTCCGCTTCCTGTGACAGTTCGGCTTCTGCCGCGCAGCAGTAATCAATCATTTTTCGGATGTGGAGCGGGCAGTTTTCCCAATCCATATGGATGTCGCCGGGCATGATGACGGTGTAGTAATAGTCATAAGAACTAATTTCCTGCAGGCATTCCCGCTTTTCAGAGGACAGGTTTGATGATGAAAAAGAAAGAAGCCCATACCTTGTCAGGAACACCGTACCACAACGCTCGCCGCTTAAAGCTGGGTCATGTTCGGTCACGCCGAGATATATGCGGTCGCTGTTTTCCGGTTGAATGACGGCGGGGGCAATTACCCATCCGGTATCGTCACCGATTACGGATGAACCGTATGCCGCAACAAATGCCAAGTGCATTTTCTGCAGGACGGAGCAGGCATACTCCCTGTCACCCTTGCAGGAATCCTCAAGCTTCGCCCAATCCACATTGCTGAAAACATCTCTGTCCAGCGAATCGGCAAACGTGTCCAACTGCGGGTCGGTTTCAAATTCTTCCGCCATTGCTTTTTCTTCGTCGGTCATTTATTCAATCACGCTCCCATTCTAATCCTTTGGATTCCATTTCAATCGCAAGCTCTATTTTCGCCTGTTTGGATAAATCGCCGCTGCCTTTCAGATGCCGGATTTTTGCTTCGTTCTGCTGGGAACCGGCAGATAGCAGGTCGAACAGCGTAAAAATAAGCTCTTTCACGCACTCCTGCTGAACCCGCTCACCCCTGACCTCCCAATCTTTCGCCGCAAAATCCTTGTATGCCCGCAACACCTTGTTGCCCAGCATTTTCATGGCAAAAGCGGCTGCCTTGTCCCGTGTGGTTTTCAACGCATCCTTGTTGCTGACATAAAATGAGGACAGTTCCACCTCCGAATCCAGATACCGCTCAAAAGCGGCGGAAATGTCCTTGCTTGCCGTCAGCAGTTCGGATACCACCCCGTCCACCGCCGCTTTCGCTTCGGAGGGCAGGTAGGCATATTTCAACGCGCCGTCCTTTGGCAAAACGTTTTTCAGCGCCAGCAGCTTTCCCGCTAAAGCCGATAACAACCTGTCGGAAAACTTTCCGAACGCAATAGGCGGCAGGTTGTGGTCGGGGCTGACCGCTTGCAACTTGGTTTTCAACTGTTCAAATTCTTTAGCGCTCATCCCGTCAATGGCCTCCTCAAAGCCGAAAAAAAATTCCGTCCCGGTCTTGCGCAGAGCATCGCGGGCCGCCGTCTTGCCGGATTTCAGGTTTTCAAGGTCATCGGAAAACACATCTTTCATAATGGCGATACGGGTTTTGTTTAACACTTTGGGGTCCCTGAAATCATCAAAAAGGGGCGGCTGTTCGCCGTCCCAATAAACAAGGTGAATATGCGGATGTTCCTTTTCCATATGGACGGCGCCCACCCATTGGAACCGGCTCATGGGGATATGGTTGGCCTCGGCGAATTTGGCGGCGTGGGCGTTCATCAGGTCTTCCCATTTTTTGCGGTTGTTGATGAACCCCAGCGCCGCCGCATCCGCTTCCCGGAGTGAGAGAACGGCACGGAAAAACACGGTCTTTTGGCGGGATTTGTCATAGACATATTTCATTGTCGCCTGTAAGTCCGCCACCGTGCCGCTCTCACTCATGCCGGGAATTTTGCCGAATAAGCCGTGTCCTGTTTCGGGGTCTTTCACCACGCCGGGCCGGGTCGCTATATACCGGATATGTTCCCGGTTTTTGATAGGCGTTTTCTTCCACGTTGGCCGTTTGTGCCGCTGTTTCAGGAATACCCGTGAGGCTTTGGTCTCGTCCGGCATGGGTTAAATCACGCTTTCTTTGTC
>JAISRF010000130.1 GCA_031273775.1 Oscillospiraceae bacterium | reverse complement strand
TCTTCCATGTGGTTCCACATGGGATAATCTACCCCAAAAAGCACGCGCTCAGGCGTAAAAGCTCTGACAAGCTCTTCCGCTTCCGTCACAGAAAGCGCGTAAAGGGAGCTGGACGTGTCCACAAACAAATCCATGCCGCCCAAAACCCGCGCCGCCTCCTGCCAGACCGACCACCCGCCGAAATGCGCCGCTATCACTTTTAACCGCGGGAAAGCCCGCAAGACCCTTTTCAAACGCTTGGGGCTGGAAAAATCAGTGCGGCTGTCTCCGGTGTGTATTAAGACCGGCAACACCCCTTCCAACGCCTCAAACAGAGCGAAAGCTTCAGGGGAGTCAAGATTGAAACGCTGAAAATCAGGGTGTATTTTCACGCCTTTAAGCCCGTTGTTTTTTATGTATTCTATGTCCGAGACAAGTGTTTCGCTTGCGGGGTGTAAAGCACCTAAGCCTGTCAATCGTTCCGGGTATGCGGCGGTCGTTTGCGCCAAAAACCGGTTGATAGAGATGGCCTGCCGAGGTGTAGTGGCAACGGAATGTACCACAAACCGTTCAATTCCCGCCTTGTCACCGGCGGCAAACAACGAGGAAAGGGTGCCGTTCGCCGCCATCGGGACACCGTAAAATTCGCTTATTGCCCGCGCCGCTTTTTCAGCGATCCTATCCGGATAAATATGCGCGTGGCTGTCAATAATCTTCATGTTATCCAATTTAATTTCTCGCTCTACCAACTCAATCCCCTTCGCTATCACGGTCGTGCGGTTCGTTTTGAGCTTATCTGCACACGCCCTAAGCTTATTCGCCTCGTTTTGAGCCAGTCGCAGGCTCAAGGATACCGTTTTGGGGTTGTCGATAGGTCTTCCCATTTTCTTCGTTAAAACCGCCCTTTCAGGCGATTTCAAAAAGGTGGTGGACACACACGGACTCGAACCGTGGACCTCTCGCGTGTGAAGCGAGCGCTCTAACCAGCTGAGCTATGCGTCCAAATAACAAAAACCAGCAACGAAAAGTATTATACAATACCCCAGCTGTGCTTGTCAACACCAATTTTTGCAAAATTTCACTTGCCAAACGCCGCATAGTACAATATAATAGAGGGAGAGTTGTTAAAATCTAATTTTGGGGAGCAGTTTCATGAAAGCGGTCGTAACCGTCATTGGCAAGGATATGGTTGGCATTTTGGCAAAGATTTCCGCGGTCTGCGCGGATTACAACGCCAATATTTTAGAGGTCACACAGTCGGTTTTAAGGGAGCTGTTCGCCATGATTATGCTCTGCGACATTACGGGTATGGACGCGCGGTTTGACGATTTTTCTTCGCGGCTCTCGGCTCTTGGCAATGAACTCGGGCTTTCGATT
Source organism: Oscillospiraceae bacterium (assembly GCA_031273775.1). Lineage (GTDB taxonomy): Bacteria > Bacillota > Clostridia > Oscillospirales > Acutalibacteraceae > JAISRF01. The sequence goes on along the minus strand of JAISRF010000130.1, from coordinate 8,773 downwards.
CACGTGATGCATGAAGATATTTTTAATTCTATGCACAGGATTTGAGATCACTGATGAGCACAAAAACAGCAATCATTATCGGGGCTGGGCCGGCAGGGATTACCGCCGCGCTGGAGCTTCTGAAAATCGCTGATTATCACCCCGTTATTTTAGAGGAAAGCTTTGAGGTCGGCGGCATATCCCGCACGGTGGAATATAACGGTCGGCGAATGGATTTGGGCGGGCACCGCTTCTTTTCCAAAAGCGATCGGGTGATGTCTGTGTGGCGGGCTTTCATGCCGGTGCAAAATAAACCCGCCCGAGACGAAAATCTTCTTGGCGAAACCATTTTCGGTTTTGGTCCTGCCCCGGACAACAGCCCTGTCTGCGACCCCGAGCGCGAGGATAGGCTCTGGCTTGTGCGGCGGCGGGTTTCGCGGATTGTGTTCCTGCGTAAATTTTTCGATTATCCCATTTCGGTAAAGCCTCGGACGTTTATCAACCTGGGCGCGCGACGCACGGTAAAAGCGGGCTTCTCATTCTTGGCGGCAAAAATAAAAAAGCGTGAGGAAAACAGTCTTGCGGATTTTATGATTAATCGCTTCGGCAAGGTGCTGTACCGGATGTTTTTCGAAGGCTACAATGAAAAGCTGTGGGGAATAAACCCAACACAAATGGAGCCGGACTGGGGTGCTCAGCGCATTAAAGGCCTGTCGCTGTCAAAGGCGGTGTGGGAGGCGCTTCGCAAGCCGTTTGCAAAAAAGGACGGCGACATTGCGCAAAAGAACACGGAAACCTCTTTGATTGAGCGGTTTTTGTACCCCAAGCTCGGGCCCGGACAGCTGTGGCGACTGGCTTTGGACGAAGTCCTAGCCAAAGGCGGCGAGGTCAGGTTTGGCGCAAAGGTGACCGGTATAACGGCTAAAGACGTGCGGGTTACCGCGGTGGAATATGAACAAAACGGCGATAAATTCGCCATACAGGCTGATGTATGTTTATCCTCCATGCCGGTGAAGGATTTAATCGCCGCCATATCGGCGGACAAGCCCGCAAAGGTCGCCGAGGTGGCAAACGCCCTCCCTTACCGCGACTTTATGACGGTAGGTTTACTGGTAAAGCGGCTCAAAATCAAAAACAAAACCAAAATCAGAACCGTCGGGGACATTGTGCCGGACACGTGGATTTACGTGCAGGAGCCGGACGTAAAGCTCGGGCGGATTCAACTGTTCAACAATTGGTCGCCGTATTTGAATCAAGACATCACCGAGAACGTGTGGCTGGGTCTGGAATATTTCTGTAACGAGGGCGATGTGATGTGGGAAATGCCCGATGAGGATTTTATAAGCTTCGCGGCGGATGAACTGGCCTCAATCGGGATTATTGACCGCGGCGATGTGCTGGACGCCTGCAGGATCCGGGTAAAAAAAGCGTACCCCGCCTATTTCGGCGCATACAAGGAGTTCGGGGTTGTGCGCGAATATTTGGATGGGTTTGCAAATTTATATTGCATCGGGCGCAACGGGCAGCATCGTTACAACAATATGGATCATTCCATGCTGACGGCCATGGAAGCGGTCGCAAACATAAAAAACGGCGCAACGGACAAAAGCAAGGTCTGGAACGTAAACACGGAAGAAGATTATCACGAGCTTAAAGTAAAATGAATTACACCGCCGCAAGCAGCGGTGTATATTCACGGATCACCCCTAGGGGCGGGATGTTTGACCTAAAGAGAATAAACGGAGGTTATTATGGCAAAGCGAATTTTTACGTCGGAATCGGTGACGGAGGGACATCCGGACAAGGTTTGCGACCAAATTGCGGACGCAGTTCTGGATAACATTATTAAGGAGGATGCCGCCGCCCGGGTGGCGTGTGAAGCTTTTTGCACCACCGGCATGGTCACGGTGATGGGTGAGATTTCCACCGGTTGCTATGTTGATATCCCTAAAATTGTCCGCACTGTGGTGAACGACATCGGCTACTGCGACCCGTTACAGGGCTTTGATGGCAACACCTGCGCGGTGCTGACGTCCATTGACGAGCAGTCGCCGGACATTGCCATGGGCGTGAACCGCGCTTTTGACAGCGGCAGCGACCCGCTTGACCTCACCGGCGCGGGTGACCAGGGGATTATGTTCGGGTTTGCCTGCCGTGAAACCCCGGAATTCATGCCTCTGCCTATCTCCCTTGCCCACGCATTGGCGAAACGTCTTTCCTTTGCGCGTAAATCCGGGCTTCTGCCGTTTCTGCGCCCTGACGGCAAAACGCAGGTCACGGTGGAATATGACGGGGACAAGCCCGTCCGCGTGGAAGCGGTGGTGGTTTCCACCCAGCACGCCGCCCATGCGGAGCTTGCCGATGTGCGCAAACACATTGAAGAAGCGGTAATCCGCGAGATTATTCCCGCCCGACTGCTGGACAACGGTACGAAAATTTTCATAAATCCGACCGGGCGGTTCGTAACGGGCGGCCCCGCCGGGGACACCGGTCTGACCGGACGCAAAATTATTGTAGACACATATGGCGGGTATTCCCGACACGGCGGCGGGGCATTTTCCGGCAAAGACCCGACCAAGGTTGACCGGAGCGCGTCCTACGCCGCGCGCTGGGCCGCGAAAAACGTGGTTGCGGCGGGACTGGCGGAAAAGTGCGAGCTTCAGCTGGCATACGCAATCGGAGTGGCGCATCCTGTTTCGGTGATGGCGGACACCTTCGGCACAGGAAAAGCGGACGATGAAAAAATAGCGGCGGCGGTAACCCGAACCTTTGATTTCCGGCCCGCCGCCATTATTCGCGGATTTGAGATGCTCCGCCCCATTTACCGCGCGTTTTCCAATTATGGGCACATGGGTCGCGAGGATTTGAACGCGCCGTGGGAAGCGGCGGATAAAGTTGAAGCGCTTAAAAACAATCTGTAAAAGGTAAGACATCAGTTTTTCTCTTTTGTTTCCTCGTCCGCCGGCAATGCCATGCCGTATACATCACATACGCCCTGAATAAACAGGATGCCCTTACCCGGCACGTCCAGTTCCAGCTTTTCGCGCACCGCTCGGGCAATCGGTTGGGTGACCCCGGCTTCGGCAAGAATCATTATAATTTCGCGCTCCGGTTCCACCGGCATTAAAAACAGCGTTTCGTTGTTGTGAATGCCGTGCCCGCGGGCGTTTATGATGGTACCGCCACGAGCTCCCGCACCACGAGCCGCCGCCATGACCTCTTCAGCCATGCCCTTTTCCACCACGGTATAAATGATATTATACATGGTTTGCTCCGTCCCTTCGGTGACTTTCAGTGTAATATTTTTTAAGTTTTCAATCCCTGAAATTTGATTCACAGGCGAATAAAAGCATATGCCGCTGTTTTTCCTGTGCAGTGAGAATTCCCGTCCGATATAACGCATGGCTTCCCGCGCGGAGGAGTGTTCCGTCAGCATGAACACAATCTCCCGTCGGATTTGGGTAAGCTCAAAGAACTCCAAAAGACGGCTTTTGGGAACAGTCCCCCTGCCCATGAACACCGTGCCGCCGTGCACGCCGTGCGCCCGGGCAATTTTTAAGACTTTTGAGCCGTCGCCGCCGGGCACAACCGCGCACAGCAAAACAAACTGCTTCATTGTTTTTTCACCCCGGATTTTTTTGACCTGACCTTAAATATGATTCCCAATATTTCCAGCGCGATAATCGGCATGGTCGCCACCATGGCAATCATGCCAAACGCGTCCTGCAAAACATCCGCGCCCGGCATAGTCGCCGCCGCACCCTGTGAAAACGCCAGCACAAATGTGGCCGTCATGGGTCCGCTGGCAACCCCGCCGGAATCGAAGCCTATTCCCACGAACAGCTTGGGGCAGAAAAAGCTCAGCCCCACGGCAAGGGCGAAACCGGGTAAAAGGTAATGCCACAGGCGGATTTCCGGTACGGAAATCCGGAGCATGGAAAGCCCGACCGCAAGTCCTACGCCCACGGCAAGCGTACCCAGTACCATTCCCCGCCGCACATATCCGGCGGTGACTTCCTCAATCTGACGGGTTAAAACATAAACAGCGGGTTCCGCCAAAATGACGGCAAAGCCTATGATAAAGCCCAGCGCCACCGTCCAGCCTTTCCCGCCGAGCGCCGCGGTGGTTTGACCAAGCCGTACCCCGATGTCCATAAACCCGATGTTCACTCCGGTGAGGAACAAAATCAAGCCGCAACAGTTGTAAATCAGCCCGATGATAATCCTGCGGCAGGAATGGCGCGTCAGCTTGAACGCAAACACCTGAAACGCGATGAAGATAATCAACAGCGGGAGCATGGCAACCGCGGAATCTTTTGCGCAGTCCAAAAGCAGGCGCAGAGCATTATGGGTTTCGCTTTCCGGCAAAGCGCCGGTCAAGCCCCGCACGTTCAGGCACATTCCTAAAATCAGAACACCAAAAATCGCGCCTGTAGAGGTAATTCCCACCAGCCCAAAACTGTCTTTTTCCGAATTTTTGGCGTTCTTTTTCAGTCCGGACACACCCAGTCCCAACCCCAATATAAACGGGACAGTCAGCGCGCCGGTGGTTGCGCCGCTGGCATCAAATGAAACAGCAAGGATTTCCGGTGAGGAAAACAGCGAAATGATTAAAATAATAGCATAGATAATGGTGAGTAATAGGTAAAGCGGAATATTATAAACAATGCGAATTAAGCCCAGCACAAACATGACGGCAATACCAACCGATACCACGACCAGCAGCGCCGTTTTGGTAATTGCGCCGGAGGTTACCCCCGCAACCTGCTGAGCCAGAACAGACAAATCCGGTTCCGCGATGCAAATGAAAAAGCCGGTCACCAGGCCGATGATGATCAGTACCCACAGCCTGTTGCTTTTGGAAACGGTCTTTCCGATATTGGAGGATAATGGTGTGACACCCAAATCCACGCCGAGCAAAAAGACGGAAAGCCCCGTAATCACCAATAGCGCGCCAACAAGGAAGCGGACGATGACAATAAGCGGAAAAGGGTTGCCTGCCGCCCAGAACACGCCGGATAAAATCAAGATGATTGCCGTAATGGGCAACACGGAAAAAAGAACCTCGCGTAGCTTTTCCTTTAAGACATTCACGGCAATCCTCCCTGTTTCTGTAATGCTACCAGTATATCACATTTGGTCAGGAAACGCAACGGCGAGTAAAATTCACCGTTGCGTTTTTGTCCCCGGAGGGTTGCACACGGAAGCTTTGAAGCGCCGCGGCGATGCCCGGCATTTCATAAATGAGGCATACAAGCATTACAAAACTGTTGGCCTTGGCGGAGAGTCAGCCTGCCTATCTCCGGAGCGTCACATTGAAAAGCCCGCTCCGGAGGGCGATCCGGCGGCGGGTGTCGTCACTTGTGATACGAATTTCGATGTAGGGCGCTTTGCGGGTGAAGGACGTTTATTTCGTTTAGATAATGGGCCAACCGTTCGGGTATACGCGCCGGCGGCGTTCCGAGTAAATAATTTTCCGCTTTGAGCTTGCCGAAAAGCTCCGCGCCGTAAATGTCAAGTGTTGTGATACAATTGATGGGTGACAGATAAAGAAGTAAATACAGCCAAAACATGATATAATATCCTTGGGTTAAGCTTACAAAATAATTGGAGGAATAATTATGGGAGTAGAAAGTTTTTATCTAAATATTCAATTGCAAAAAGAAAACATTGATTTTATCCATGAACTTATAAAATCAAATAAATTGTATAACGATTTTATAGGTTATTACGTTGATGAGGAATCGAACGAGTTATCTTTGCAAGCGGCTTTAGTCAGTTTTTTACCAACTTGCGAAGTAATATACGATTTGCTTAAAAAGGTGAATAAAGAAAATTCCATACAAAACATTGAAGCTCTTAAAATAAATCATCCATTTGATTTTGAGAATAGTTTGGACTTCTTTTGTTGGATGTACAATACTTGGAAAAAAAAGCTAACTTACTTTAATAAAGATTGGGGAGCATTTCTTGTTAGCCCAAACACAAATTATTATAAATCAAGAAGACGGTTAAGAAAGAAATATTACGTTAAGTTTTCTTTGAATGATTGATTTAAAATTTCCAAACCAAGCGGAAGTTATGAACTTGGAGCCGGTATAGGCAGTTTCGTAGGAGGTCTTGCCGGAGGTCAGGTTTATAAGGGAATTCAAAATGTAGGATCAGGGACTTCTTTCTTTGGCGGCAAAGCACCTCAAAACGCAGGAACTCCATTTAAGGGAGTTGGCTCAGCACAAGTCGGTGTAGATCCAAACACTTTAACATTAAATCCAAAATTTACACCGGATCCAATAAAATTTCCTGCGGCATTGAAAAGAATAAAATCTGGAGGAATGTATGGAAGCATTGATGTAACTAGAAACGGCTTTGTAACAAGCGGGCAACATCGAACCTTAATTGGACGAATGCTTGGCATCGCTGTTGATGTTGAAATTAGATAGGGGGTGAAATTATGATTGTTATTTATGATTTATATGATTTGCATTATATTTTTATAGGTATTCGTTGTTTTCCTAATTACGAATTAAATGGAGAAGTTCTTTTGAAAGTTATTGATGTTTTGGAAAACAGGCATAGCAATAATGACTTTAATCAGTTTAGAGCAGCACTACAGTCAATCAATTCGCTTGACAAAGAAGATTATTATAAATTTGCATTTGTAGAAAACAAGTATACTTATTTCCCTTTATTTTTCTTAAAAGATGAAAATGTTTATGTAATCCTAATTGAAGCGTGTAAACGATTGTTAGAAGCAGTTGATGAAAAGAATGAACAAAAAATATATGCTTTAGCGGATCTCTTAGAATATTTACCTATATCAATTACTGAAAACAACTATAGTATTCCAAAGATATTTTGGAAAAAGTTTGTAACGCATTACAGAAACAAATGGGATAAAAGCTTTCTCATTAACGAGCAAAAAATGGGATAAAACATTTTTACGCGAAGAACAAAAATCCTTAAAAATCACAACCAGAAGTAACGTTTGAGGGTGTCAGAGGGACGGTCACCAACAAAAGAATCAGAGGACTAAAAAATGCTTAACAATATCAAGGACAGTCGCAAGAGGTTCATAGCTCTGCTTACTGCATTTGCCATTTTACTTACCACGGCTGCGGTGACCCTTGGTTTTTACCTGCCCGATGTTACGGCTACTGTCCGTTCATGGTATACGGGAACCGCCAATCACGGGGTGATGGTCCGTTACCATAACGAGTCGGGCAATGACTACAATTCCCTTTATTCGTAGGACGTAGGAGATAGACCGCCATCTTTGACCATCAATTATGAAAATGCCGCAGATTTACAGGTCGCGTCTATTAACGCGCCATCGGGGAATGTCGGCAGCAGTTTAAACATAAGCGCAGTAATAAACAACACCGGAACGGCGGCAGCCGGGGCAAGTACGGTGCAGTACGTGATTAAAAACAGCGGCGGGGCAACGGTACATACCGAAACCGCTTCCTGCGGCAGTGTTGCCGCGGGCGTAACTGTCACGGCAGCGGCCATTTCCTGGACTCCGGTAACGGCAGATACTTATACCGTGACGGTAACAGCCGATTGTTTGAATGTGATTCAAGAATCTGACGAGAGCAACAACGCGCTTTCAAAAAGCTTCACGACCGCGGAACCGGTCGATTTGAACATCAACAATTATTGTCGGGCACTAAATTGGTATTATCCTTTAAATCCCGCTTCCGGGAGTAATATTAATATCATCTCACCGTATAATAGGGGTAACCCGGGCTTTGCCGTCGGGTGCGATTATGATCTTCCGGTTTACGCTGTCGATAACGGTACGGTTTTAGAAACCGGATATGACGACATCATGGGGAACTATGTTGTTATAAAGACAAATTCAACGCATATTTCCGGCAAACAATATACGGTTTGGTACACTAACTTGCTGACCATTGATGTAAATGCAAATGCCGCCGTTGTCAAAGGCACAACCGTTATCGGAAAAACCGGGACCACCGGGTTGTCCCCATCTTCGCGCCTTGGCCTTTACGTAAACACCACAAACATGACCGATATGTCGGTGCTTGATATATTCAACACCGTTAATCCGGTTTGTTTTTGGAATTATTGGGGCTCACTCGGTCACTTTACATTCGGCGACCTTACCGGCGACGGTCAAACGGATGAGCTTGACCTTATCGCATTGCGGGAACATCTTTTGCGTAACAATCTGCTGTCGGGCAGCACCCTATTGGCCGCGGATTTGAACGAGGATAATGACGTGAATATTTCAGACCTTTTGCTGCTCAAAAAATATCTTTTGGGGAACTCGCCGGCTTCCTCACAAAACAACTCCTCGCAGGGGGCGTCTGGCTCATCAAGTGCCACCTCAACGTCGTCTGTTGCGTCATCTTCCTCGTCAACGTCGTCTGGCACATCAACATCCTCGTCAGCATTGACCTCTTGGCAGACTGACAGCGACGGCTTTGGCCCCCCGCACAGGTAAGTTTGTATCAGAGAAAGCCATAAAAAACGCGCCGGCTGGACGTTCAGTCCTCCCACAAAAGCGTGATTGTTACACCCTTTTTGCCCCACTCCCATGAACCATTTCAATAAACTTCTGGAGAAAAAGTTTGAAACTTAAAGATTACGCACCGCCTTAAAAAACGGCACAGGAAAACAGACCGTCTGAAGGCGGTCAAAAAAACGGATAGTGATTTATGTTGGAGCTACAGCGGGAATATCGTCCTTGATGACATATCCCCTCAAACGCAGAATATTAAGAGCTTGCGCCGTTGTGATCGTCTTTTCCTGACAGTCGGGACGTTCAGTA
>JAISRF010000104.1 GCA_031273775.1 Oscillospiraceae bacterium | reverse complement strand
AAAATATAGAGCGTCCAGTTCAAGATTTTTACGCGTCATGACCGTGGGACAGTGGGTTACCTTGGCGGAAACGCTTGTGCAATATGCGCCTTCTGCAGGCTTCACATCGAGGGAATAATAAACAACGATATATCCGTACTGTCCCGGTTCAATCATTTTTGTAAAGCTTGAAATATTTTTCAGCTCATCATAACTCAAAATCGACCTGTCATCTACCGTGTTCAAGGTCAGTTCAAATCCGGTGATTTCAACCGGAACCGCTCCGGTGTTTTCAAGTTGGAGCGCCACATATAAAATGTTATGATCTGCATCCACCCATTCATAGCACACGCTTTCGATTATTACAACGGGGTCTGCGGGCGTGTCCGGCGGTGCGCTTGACAGTTCATCCGGCGGGTCAGGCGGGACGACCGGGACGCTCACAGCCGAGGATATGCCACCGGAAGATGCAGAACCGGAAGAATCGGCGCCGTCGGAAGATGAACTGTCTGATTTTTTGAACGGTGGTGCGGCCGACTCTTTTGCCGAACTGCCAGAACCGGACGCGGCTGCGGAGGACGGATATTCTTCCTCCGGAACCTCATAGCCGTATATAGACCCCGCAGATGATGCGGAGCTTCTTTCGGACGGTACACCGTCTGTCCCGTTCTTTTTGCCGGTTGAAGCCGCCGCCGCGCATGACGCCAAAAACAAAAGCGCAGCGAGCAGCAGCGACCAAAAAGCAATGCGACGTGCAGACATGGCCATTCCGCCCCGTTTAATAAGTTATCGTGTTCGTATTCACGATAATGGTTTCTGATAAGCTGTAATAATATCCCGTCAGGTAGATATTTCCTCGGTATGAGTAGCCGGGTGTGATATACCATTCTTCCTCAGAACCACCATACCAGTTATCAAAGCCCTCGTAAACGGTATCAAGGGTTACCCACCTTGACGTAGCAGTATTGTAATACTGGAGGTTAATTTGGATTGTACAGTAATTGGTTAGATGCTCATATCCATAAATATCTGCGTCAATTGTGATAATGCCGGTTTGTGGTTCAAAAGTGGCGCCATAATTGCAAATAGCAATGTATGTCATTCTGGCGGATGCTGTAACGGTAAACATTCCTATGATGGAGGTGATGAGTAACGTACTCAGGATGGTCTTGATGATTTTTGTCTTCATGATTTTACCGCCTTTTTTTATTTATCCGACAGTTCCAAAGATTCGGCCATCTTTAGCAGTTCGTCCTTATTGATTGGGCCAAATATTTCAAACCGATAGATAGCGTCTTCCCAAACAATGTAGGTTACACCTCTGGATTCGTAGTAAATGCCTTGAAGGCCGTTGACCTCAAGCCACTCATGCGGGGTGCTTTCAGTATCAATGGCAGTGCCGTTAGTTGCTCTTTGTGTGAAAACAATTGAATCAATATCATTTGAATAGGTAACTTGATACCGATTCTTATTTTTTTCTTCACTTTTCCGAGCATATCCATCAGGCCAATAGGATGGTTCGTAACGCTGTTTAAGTTTTTCCGGCTCATTCACTTCATCGTCTTTGATATGAACGATGAGGCTTAATTTTTCGTAAGTCTCAACGAAAAATCCTGCCACCGCCGTGCGTACAGCTTTCACACTGAATGTCAGCGCTGATGCTCCGATCAGTATAATGCCCACACAAGCGGCGGCCCTTCTGAGGGCAGTTTTCCCAAAAACAATGGACTTTTTCTTCTCAGGACAATTAAACAACCCCTGCATTTTACATTCAAATTCCGTCGAGAATCTATGTTGCCCTGCCAGTTCTTCATTCGCTGACAGGGAATCAGCCAGCATTTTGCCGTATTCAGTGAACGCGCACCGGAGTTCGTTTTCTGTAAATGGCTCTTTGCGCATACATTAACACCCTTTCCGCGCAAACCACCCTGCGAGTTTCTTCCTATCACTTTCAAAGCCCTTTTTATACGGATTCCGATATAATACTTGTCAACAAATTGACGTTCGCATTGTAATCAGGAATTATTGACCAAAAGCCGGACATCCTTAAAAAGAGCGATTGTTCCGTATATCCCGCCTTATTTTGTGCCATAAAGTTTATACCTTTACGGCAGGAAAAACAGGCATATCTTTCCAAGTGATACAAAAATATTATCAAATCCGCGTGCCGTTGTCAAGTGTATTTGCAAGAATAATTGCATTTTGGGTAATTTTGTTAGTTTTTGTCGATGAATCGTTGTGGTTTTTTGCGATTCATAATTAACAAGCTGAACTTTCGGCGCGGAATTTGCCGTACGCCCGGTCAATTCGCAGTCAAAATCGCAGTCAAAAATCAGAGGTTACAGGGGGTGAAAGCAATGGCAAGAAAAGGTGAAAATATATGGCGGCGTGTCAGCGACGGGCGCTGGGAAGGCCGTGTAATACAGGAATACGGCGCAAACGGGAAGGCGCGGTACAAGTTTTTGTATGGAAGGTCGTACAAAGAGGTTAAAGAGAAAGTCAAGGCTTTTGAATCGGGATTACGGGGACAGAAACCGGCCCCCGCAAAGGCCGGGCGGCTGTTTTCCGATGTGCTGTCCAGATGGATGGAAAATGCTGCCATGCGCGTCAAGGAATCCACGCTGATGCGATATCACGGGCTGATTCAGACGCACATCCTGCCACGGCTCGGCAAGTATCCGGTGGATAAAATGAGCAGCGAGTTAATTGAAAGTTTCATTGGGAATTTGCTCGTCTCCGGCAGGGCTGACGGCAAGGGCGGGCTGTCACCCAAAACCGCGCAGGATATATTAGTCATGCTGAAAAGCGTGTTCCAATACGCTGGCTGTGCGGTTAATTTGGAACACATTAAAATCAGGAAAGACAGGAAAGAATCGCGGATATTCAGCCGGGATGAGCGCGACAGGCTGGTTGCCTTTTTATCTGCGGATACGGATTTGACCAAGCTCGGCATCCTGCTAAGCCTGCTCACCGGTATCAGGGTCGGGGAACTGTGCGCCTTGCGCTGGCATTCCATCGACTTGGGCGAAATGACGCTTACCATCAAGGAAACCATGCAGCGCGTGAAAAACTTATCGCCCGGTGATGCCGCCAAGACGAAGATCATCATCACTTCTCCCAAAAGCGCAAACGGCATGAGGGCAATCCCTTTGCCGTCAGCTCTGGCCGCCGTGCTGAAAAAGATGGAAGCCAATCCAAACGCTTTTGTGTTAACCGGAAACAGCAAAAAATACGCGGAACCGCGTACCGTGCAGAAGCGGTTCAAGGGTGTTTTGAAAGAAGCTGGGCTTGCGGACACAAATTTTCACACATTACGTCACAGTTTTATTAGCTCCTGTGCCGAGGCGGGCTTTGAACTGAAAGCTCTGAGTGAAATCGCAGGGCACAGCAGTGTAAGCATTACATTGGGCCGTTATGTCCATTCCTCTTTTGCAATTAAACGCAGTTGTATGGAAAAGATGTCGGTGCAATGCTATTCGCAGTCAGATTCCCAGTCAAAATCTGCGCCGGATTCACTCCATTCAACCGGATAAACGCGGTAGCCGCAGGCGTTTTAGAACTTTTACGGGTGTGCGCGCGGTTTTATTGCCGTAAAGGTATAAACTTTATGGCACATGCGAATGCACAGATGGTTTTAGCCATCCTTTTTGTTTTTTTAGCCAAAATGCCTGCTGTGTTAACCCAAAATCTGCACCCACAGCTCCGCGTATTCAGGGCGCAAAAGTTCATGCATTTGGTCAAACTGCGTCTGGCTGAATCCATACCGCACCGCCATTTCATCCGCACTCTTTTGGGTCAGAGTGAAAACCAAGCGTGTAACCGCCACCGTTTCCATGGTTTCAGTGACGGTGCCGTCAGGGTTGATGACCGCCACTATTTGTTCACGCGTTTCCGTTGTCAGCGAGTGAGACAGGCTGACCATGTCGTTCAAGACGCCCCGGAGCTTTTCCACTTTTTTATCGTCCAGCGTGACGACCTCGGTGGGATTGTTCGGGTCGGTGTTGACCCTGACGGCATAAACCGCAAGCACCTCGTTCCAGCGGACGGATACGGCGGTCGTATCCAGTTCGTCATAGGCGTTTTCACTTTTAATCCGCTCAACGGTTTCGTTTATTTCTGCATTAAGCACCCGCATGATGGATTGCATTGACTGCCCGGTTCCGTTGTCTTCGCCGCTGAAAAATACGCCGAAAACAGAACTCATAATTAAGGCGATCACGCATATCAAAATAATAATCACTACGGCAATCCAGCCTCCGGCGGCAATGATGGATACAAGCCCCTTGATAGCGGCAACCGACGCTTTGACCGTGGCAATTACGGCTTTGGTCGCAACCTTTGCCGACTGTGCTGCGGCTTTCGCCGCCGCTTTGGATGTCTGTGCCGCCGCCTTTGCCGCTTTCGCGGCCGCCTTTGCGGATTGCTGTGCAGCTTTGGCGGTTTTTTGTGTCGTCTTGACTGCGGTTTTTGCCGTCCGTTCGGCGGTCTTGACTGATTTTTTAACGGTCTTAATCGTACCTTTGCCTGTAGCTTTGGTAGTTCGGGAAACGCTCCGAACCCCGCGTCCGCTCTGCTTTGCCGCCTGAACGGTCTGCCGCCCGGCCTGCCGGGTCTGCTGGGAAACGCGCCGTGCATCCGTGACCGCCTTTTTTGCTTCCTGAGCCATCTTTTGGGCTTTTTCGGCGGATTCACCCAGCTTGTCGGCGGTTTCCTTTGCCCGCTGTGCCGTCTGCTTGGCCTTTTCAGCTGCTTCTTTCCGCGCCTTGGGCGTTTGCTGACGGATTTTCTGAAACTGTTCCTTTGCCTTATTAACATTATCCGCCGCTTTTTTCTGCGGGTGATGGAAACGGTCAGCGGTCTCCTGCGCCGCCGATTTTGCTCCGCCCTCCATTTTGTCGATGGCGTAATTTTCGGCATTGTCGTGAGCGACTTGCTGAGTACATTCGGCGGCTTCCTTTGATTTAATAAAAGCGTTTTTAGCGTGCGCCGTACCGCTGGCTGCTTTGTCAAGGAATTTGATGTCCTTGATAACCGTGCGGGTCTTAATTTCTTTTGACATGAGTTGATCTGCCTTTCCTTTTTGACAAATTTTTGATTAAGAATAACGGGTAGAGCGTTGTTATACGCTCTACCCGCTACGCTGCGATTAATCCTTAAACTCCCCTGCCTTCGTACTCATTAAACGGTAGAGCCGGGACTGACGGTTCATTTTATCCTGAAAAGGCACAAGTGCCGACCCGACCTTAATCAGCCCGCATCCGGCGTCCACATTGGTGATATAGCTCATTTGCAAGTCGCTGATGTTCAGCAGCTTGGCAAGCTCAATGCGGTCGGTGGACGCCTGATTGAGCATGACGATAAACTCGCTGTTGGCAAGCATTGTCCGGGCGGTGTGACTTTGGAGCATATCATCGACATTCTGCGTAATTCCGGTACAGAATGCGCCGTATTTGCGCACACGCTTCCAAAGGGTAAACAGGAAGTTCGCACTGTATTCGTGTTGAAAAAGCAGATAAATCTCATCAATAAAAATATAGGTGTTCCTGCCTTTTGAGCGGTTCGCCGTGATGCGGTTGAGGATGTTATCCAACACCACCAGCATCCCGATTGACTGTAACTGCTTGCCCAAATCCAAAATATCGTAGCAAATCAGGCGGCTGTTGACATTCACGTTGGTGGGCTTGGCAAAGGTATTCAGGTTGCCGTTGGTGAAAAGCTCAATGGCAAGAGCGATTTCCTTCGCTTCCGGCTCGGCCTGCTTCAACAGTTCCTGACGGAACTCCCGCAAGGTCGGGGCTTGCCCCGCATAACCGCCGCTGATATAATCCATGAACACGCTGGTGGTACAGCGGTCAATAAGGGATTTCTGTTTCGCTCCAAGGCTGTCCTTGCCGATAAGCTGTTCGCAAAGGGAAAGCACAAACTCGGATTTGAAGGTTACGGGGTTTGCGCCGTCGCCGTATTCGGCGTTCATGTCCATCGCGTTGATGTGATTGCCGCTGGACGCGGATATGCGGATGATTTCGCCGCCGAAAGCATTGACCAGCGGGGTATACTCGCGTTCGGGGTCAATCAGAATGACATCGGCGTTAGGGTCTGCCAGCAAAATGCTGACTTCCTCCCGCTTGGCGGCCATGGATTTACCGGAACCCGGCACACCGAAAATAAACCCGTTGCCATTCAAAAGGTTCTTTCGGTTGACGAATATCGGGTTTTTGCTGATGACATTCACGCCCTGATACACGCCGCCGCTGTGATTGATTTCCTGCGCCCGGAACGGAATGAGGACGGCAAGGCTTTCGGTTGTTAAAGTCCGCAGGGCGTTAATCTTGCGGATTCCATAGGGAAGCACCGTGTTCAGGCCGTCCATCTGCTGATATTTCAGCACGGCGAACTGGCAGAGGTGCTTCCGGGCGGTGGTGAGAATGGTTTCCGTGTCGCTGTCAAGCTGCTCCATGCTGTCGGCGATATGGGTGAGCGTGACCGTCGCGAACATCATGCGCTGGTCGCGGGCGGTAAGGTCGTCCAGAAATTCGCGGGTTTCCTCCCGCTGCTTCTCCATATCATAGGGAATACTTGCCGTAAAATTGTTGCGCTCACTCTGCTTGCGGGTGAAGTTTGCAATGTTGGTTTCCACACCGAGCAAGCGGTTTTCAATCTCCCTGACCGCTTCATCGGTCGGCACCGGGATAATATCCACGCTGAACATCATGTTGCGGTTGAGGTCGCACAGCTCTGACACCATGCTGTCCTTGATGAAAGAAGCGTAATCCTTGAGGAACAGCACACGCCCGAATTTGCCGCCGTCACCGGAACCCCCGGCGATTTTGTAATAATCCTTGCCGAACTCCATCGCGGCGGGGATAAAGCAGTCTTTATAAGCCTGACTGTCCTTTTCAAAATCAAAGCGGTATTCGGTTTCATGCCCCGCCCTGAAAAAGTCGTGAAAAATCCGCAGGCGGTCGTTCGCGTCAAGCTCCACACAGACGGAACCCAAACGGTTGAAATGCGCAATGAGGTCGCCGCCGATACGGGAAAAGTAGGCGCGGGCTTCCTCAATATCCTTTTTAACCACGCTGACGGTGATATATTTCTCTTGGATAATGCCATTGCCGCCTGCGATTTTATCCAGGAGCATCTGGTTGTATTCCCTGCGGAACTCGTCCAGCTGGTCGCCGGTAAGCGGCATCAGGATTCGCTTTTCAAAATCACTCTTGTTGATACTGCGGTTATTGGTGGTGA
>JAISRF010000040.1 GCA_031273775.1 Oscillospiraceae bacterium | reverse complement strand
ACACCACCGCAGATTCGCCTTCCACCCACACTGTGCGCGCCTCCGGCTTCCTGCCAATCAAGCTTTCCAGAAACTCAAATTCCTCCGGCAGCGTCACCCGCTCCGGATCAATCCAGCGGTTTACCGCCACAAATACGGCATGGTTGCCGCGCTCCCGGATGTAGGCGATATGCCCTGCCTCGGCAAACACGGGGATAAAATCACCGCCCGCGAACGCCGGATTTTCGCGCCTGATTCCGCCAAGGCTACGGTAAAAATCCGTCAACCCGCGTTCTTCTTCCGGGAAGCCGTTTTCCCACGCAAAGCAACCGCGATTGAAGGGGTCGCGACCGCCCTCCATGCCCTTTTCATCACCGTAATACACGCTGGGTACGCCGGGCAGGGTAAACTGCAGCACCGCCGCCAACCGCACGAATTTCTCGCCGTGCCTGCGTTCTTCGGGCGTTAATCTCATTTTGGCTTGTTCTTCTTTATCGGCACCATCCACCGGCGCGCCTGCCAGTGCGGTAATCAGCCGTTCTGTATCGTGGGTGCCCATGTGGTTCATGAGCGAATTGACCGCGTAACGCGGGTAGCGTTCATAAATCGTGAGTACGGTTTCCATCAAATCACGCGCGCGACCGCCACGCAAAAACGCCAGCACCGCTGAATAAAATGGATAATTCATCACGGAATCCAGCTCTTTGCCCCACAAGAAGGCCCTCCGTCCGTCCTGACTGATTTTGACGGACGCGTCCTCCCACACCTCGCCGATAACGATCGCCTCCGGATTTACGATTTTTACCGTTTCACGCAAATATACCAGAAAGCCATCGGGCAGTTCGTCGGCCACATCCAGCCGAAAGCCGGATGCCCCCAAGCTTAACCATTTTTCCAGAACCCGCCCGACAAACGCACGGAATTCCGGGTTGTCCTCGTTTGTTTCAGGCAGAGAAGGCACATTCCACCACGCCCGATAGCCACACGGATATTCACCCCCGAAAAAAAACCAGGATGCGAACGGGGAACCGGGTTTTTGATACGCGCCGCAGTCTCCGTACCGCCCGGATTTATTGAAATACCGGCTGTCGTCCCCCACGTGAGAAAACACGCCGTCCAAAATAACGCGTATTCCGTAGAATTTTGCATGACGGCACAACCGGGTAAAATCCTCCTCCGTGCCCAACAGCGGGTCGGATTTCAAATAATCGGCGGTGTTGTATCGATGGTTGGAGTGTGCTTCGAAAATTGGGTTGAGGTAAATCACGCTCACACCCAGCCCTGCTAAATAATCTAACTTGCTTTCAATTCCGCGGAAATCGCCGCCGAAATAGTCATTATTCTGGGACAGAATGCCTCGGTCAAGCTCCCAGAGCGGCTGGCCGCCCCAGTCTCGCCGCAGGTACCGATCCGCGGGGACATCCCCCTTGGGTGTGCCGGACGCGCAGAAGCGGTCGGGGAAAATCTGGTACATCACGCCGCCCCAGAACCACTCCGGGGTGCGAAAGTCCGGCTCATAAACCAGTTGGACGAAGCGTTTGTCCTGGTCATAAGCGTTTAACCACACGCCTTTGCCGCCGCTGTCCATCAAAAACCCGAAGTTTTCCTCAAACCAATAAAAATAAAGTCCCGGCTTTTCCGGTATGACGGTTGCCGTGCCGTTTATAAGCGGGGTTCTTTCGGCCTCCCCTCCATCGGGCTGGAATACAAGCGTAGCCCCGTCCGGCAAGGCAGGGGAGAAGCGAAGTGCGGTTCCGGCGGGCACTGCCCCGAATGGAGTTTTATGGGTGGGGTTGCGGGAACTGAAGATTTGGCTCACTGGTCGTACCTCACAGATGAATTTTCGGCAAATACTACCCCTGTTTCATTACAGCCTGCTCATTAAGATTCCCTCCGAAAATATTCAAATATCGCCCGAGCCGCTGTTTTCGTCAAGCCTTTTACAGCCGCTAAGTCCTCAACTTCAGCTTTTTTTATTGCCTCAACTGTTCCGAAATGTTTAAGCAAAACCTTTGCGCGCGCCGGCCCGATGCCCGAAATTTGCGTCAGCGTGGAGGAAAACTGCTTTTTGGAGCGCAGTTTCCGGTGGTAATCAACAGAAAAGCGGTGAACCTCGTCCTGAATGGAGGTCACCAGCGAAAAGGCCGCGCGGGTACTTTTGACGGCGATTTCGCCGCCGGCAACGGCAATGGCGCGGGTTCTGTGCTTGTCGTCCTTCACCATTCCAAAAAGCGGCGCTGCCAGCTCAAACTCCTGCATCACGGGCAAAACGGCGCTCAGCTGCCCCTGTCCGCCGTCCAGCAAAATCAAATCGGGCAGACGGGCAAAGGCGGTGTCTCGCCTTTCCTCCGGCAGGGACTGCTGTTCGCGGTACTCCTTAAATCGGCGGTAAAGCACTTCTGCCATGGCTCGGCAGTCATCGTTGCCCTCAAAAGATCTAATTTTAAACCGGCGGTAGCAAGCGCGCTTGGGGGCTCCGTTTTCAAATACAACCATGCCGCCCACAGCTTCCTGCCCGGCCGTGTGCGAAATATCGTAGGCTTCAATCACAGCGGGCGGTTTTTCCAGCCCCAGTAGCCGGGCGAGTTCATCCAGCGCCGCTATTTCCTGACCGGTTCGACCTGTTTTGGCGGCTACACGCTCGGCGGCG
>JAISRF010000224.1 GCA_031273775.1 Oscillospiraceae bacterium | reverse complement strand
AACTTAGACTGATTTCTGGAGAGCCGGATACATTGAGAGGTGTATGTCCGGTTCGGAGGGGAGCGCTTGGAAACCTGCCGCCGCAATGCGGTAAGGCGCTGGGTGCTTACCCTACGCTTTAATCTGCTGGTACTTGTCGGCACGGTGAAGATGGCTGACCGCGTTGTGCGGGAAATGATTTCGGGTTAAAAAAATTATGAAATACGGAGGAAACAGAATGTCTTATTACAACACACGAACAAAAGCCGAACCGCCCTCACTTGACGATTTGACGGCGAAGCTGGAATCGGCAAAAGTATTACAGGCGACCATGAAAGAGGTCAATGCCTACTGGCGCAGATTCGGCACTTGCGTGGGTGCGCCCGGTATCACCGGGGAACAGGCGCAAAAGCTGGACAACAAAATCGCCGCCACCACCTATTCGTGGGAAAAACAGCCCTTTTCCACCTATGACCTGACCAATAACAACGCAACCATCAAACGTTGGGAAAGCAAGGTTAAGGAATTGAGCAAGGGTTTTGCGGGCTGGGAATTTGAGGGCGGCAGAGCGGAAGCAAACAAGGAGCTTGACCGCTTACAGCTTTTCTTTGACGAACGCCCTAATGAAAACCAGCGGGCAATTTTGAAAGCCAGCGGTTTCAAATGGGCGCCATCACAAGATGCGTGGCAGCGGCAGCTTACCGACAACGCCATATATTCTGCCGGGCGTATTGACTTTATCAAGCCCACGGACGGCAGAACGGTGCGGGAACATCAACCCAAAGCACCCGCAAGAGATACGGGGGCGAGATAATATGCGGCAAATCACATTAGGCAGCCTGTTTGACGGCATTGGGGCGTTTCCGTTCGGAGCGTCCCTTTTTGGAATCAAGCCGCTGTGGGCAAGCGAAATCTTGTCCGAAGCCATATCCGTCACCCGCCGACATTTTTCCGATATGCTTCACGTTGGCGATGTGACAAAACTAAGCGGCGAACTGCTGCCGCCTGTGGACATTTTAACCTTTGGCAGTCCGTGTACAAACGTTAGCCAAGCGGGCAAGCGTGAAGGTTTGGGCGGCGCACAGTCGTCGCTTTTTTATGAAGCGATACGCATTATTAGAGAAATGAGGAAAGCCACCAATGGAAAATATCCCAGATATGCAATTTTTGAAAACGTCGTCGGATTATTCAGTTCGGGAATCCCTAAGGGGAGTGACTATCGAGCCGTGCTTGAAGCGTTCACAGAGAGCGAAATTCCAATGCCTGAATCTGGAAGATGGGCGGACGCCGGAATGGTGCGAGGCGGCACGGCTAATCTCGCTTGGGTCGTTTACGATGCCCGAAATTTTGGGCTTGCCCAAAGGCGAAAACGCTGTTTTGCTCTCTGCGATTTTGGAAAAGGATGCCCCGAAGAAATACTCCTTATCCCCAAGAGCCTGTGCTGGAATCCTGCGCCGAGCGGAGAAACGGGGCAAGGAATTACCGCCGCTGCTGAAAGCGGCGTTGGAGGCTCAGAGCAGCGGGTATACGGAATCTGCTCCGCCGCCAGCAATTCAATGAAATCGGGCAACCCGCACAGCGGCGTTTATGAAGCGGATACTTCCCGGACGCTGGACTTGAACTGCGGAAATCCAACGTGCAATCAAGGCGGGATGGCGGTTGCGGCGTTTAACGGCGGGGCTTCCCCGCAAGCGGGCAGTATCGCGTACAGCGAACAGGTGTCGCCCACGCTGAAATCCGCGTCCAGCGGGCTGAGAACGCCCTGCGTTTGTGAGCCTATTGTTTTGAACGACCAAGGCGGCGACAGCTTGAATGTGGAGAAAGACGGACAATCACCCACACTGCGGTGCAACACACACGGCAATCTGCCCGTAATGTGCGTCGCCAGCACACAATTGGATGCCTGTATCAACTACAATCTATATCCGACCATTACTGCGGCAGCGGGAAACAGCGGCAACAACAAGCTGTATATCGTTCACCCGGAAACGGCGGGAACCCTCTGTGCTTCCGGGGCGGGGTTGTCCCGCCCAGCCGGTATGGCGAGTGAAACGGATTTATGTGTTGCTATAGATTGCCGCAACCTCAAAGAAATCGGCGAACAATCCGGCACATTGCAAGCAAAAAACGCAGGCGGCTATTCGCTTAACTATCAAAACCCCATCCGCACCGGCTATACTGTTCGCCGCCTGACACCAACGGAATGTGAGCTTTTGATGGGCTTTGAATCGGGATACACGGCGTATGGGGCAGATCGCAAAGAAATCAGCGACAGCAAGCGATATTCTATGCTCGGCAATTCCATTGCCACCTCATGCGCGGCGTATATTTTTCAGGGAATTGTGGAGCAATATCAAAAAGAGGAGGGGACCATTTAATGGAAGTACGCATAAATCGCGAGATTCGCGAATATTCCGAAAGCATTTTTTTCGGACTTTCGCTCAGACAATTCATTTTTTCAATCCTTGCCTGCGGCGTCGCCGTGGGTATTTATTTCGGGCTGAAAAGTCACCTCGGTACAGAAACGGTGTCGTGGATGTGCATTTTGGGAGCCGCGCCCTTTGCGGCAATCGGCTTTATCAAATATCACGGAATGACGGCGGAGCAGTTCATTTGGGCGTATTTGAAATCCGAATATCTCTGTCCGAAGAAGCTGACCTTGAACGCCGAGGACTTATATCCGAAAAAGAAAGGGGGGTAAACCGCATGATAAAAACGCTTAGAAATCTGTCTAAACAAGGGCGGGAGAAATATATCCCGCCCAAAACCGTCAAGGAAGCCATACCCATTAAGGATATTTTTGCGGACGGCACGTTCACCGTGGGCAACTGCGCTGTGCGGAAAGAGAACCCGGTAACGGCTTTCGTCAAGCAGATTTTGCGGAAGCTTGGGCTTATTAAGGATGTTATCAAGCCGCAGACCTATTCCAAAACCTTCCGCTTTGACGACATCAACTACGCCATCGCCAGCAAAGAGGACAAGGAAGCTATGTTTTTGGAGTACGGCGAGCTGCTCAACGCCCTTGACAGCGGGGCAGCCACCAAAATCACCATCAACAACCGCCGTATCAACAAAAGCGACTTTGAAAAGCGCATTTTAATCCCCATGAACAGCGACCAATTGGATGTGTACCGCAAGGAATACAATCAAATGCTCATGGACAAAATCGCCAGCGGCAACGGCATTATTCAGGAAAAATATATCACCGTCAGCGTGGTGAAAAAGGATGTGGAGGAAGCAAGGGCATATTTCGCCCGCATTGGCGGCGACCTGATTACCCACTTCAACCGCCTTGGCTCTGTTTGCGTGGAGTTGGATGCGACCGACCGCCTGCGGATTTTCCACGACTTTTTCCGTGTGGGTCACGAAACCGAATACGCCTTTGATCTTGACACGGATTTGCAGGATTTCAAAGACCGCATCTGCCCCGCCACAATGGAGTTCAGCAAGGATTATTTCAAAATTGCCGGGAGCCCCGGTGGCAGCGAGAAGTTCGGGCGTGTACTGTTCCTCAAAGATTACGCTTCCTTTATTAAGGACAGTATGGTGTCTGAGCTTTGCGACCTCAACAGAAATATGATGTTCAGCATTGATGTGATTCCCGTGCCGACTGATGAGGCCGTGCACGAGGTGGAAAATCGCTTGCTCGGCGTCGAGACGAACATCACGAATTATACCCGCAAACAGAATGAGCGCAACAATTTTACGGCGAATATCCCCTATGATATGGAGCGGCAACGCGCCGAAACGCGGGAGTTTCTCGACGACCTCACCACCCGTGACCAGCGTATGATGTTCGCCGTGGTCACGCTCGTTCACATTGCCGACAGTGAGGAGCAGCTTGACAGCGACACCGAAACCATCCTTACCACCGCGCGAAAGCACCTCTGCCAGTTTGCTCCGCTGAAATATCAGCAGATGGACGGCTTGAATACGGCTTTGCCGTTCGGATTGCGAAAAATCAACACCTTACGCACCCTCACGACTGAAAGCCTTGGTGTGCTGATTCCATTCCGGGCGCAGGAGGTCAATCACAGCGGCGGCGTGTATCAGGGTGTCAATGTCATTTCCAAGAACCCCATATTCGTCAACCGTAAAAATTTGATGAACGGCAACGGCTTTATCTTCGGCGTTCCCGGTTCGGGAAAATCTATGACCGCCAAGCGCGAGGAAGTGAGCATTTTGCTCACCGACCCCAACGCCGACGTGCTTCTCATCGACCCCGAACGCGAGTACACCCCGTTAGTCAACGCGTTCGGCGGCGAAATTATCCGCATTTCCTCCACCAGCGAAAGCCACATCAACGCAATGGATATGAACGCCGAATACGGCGACGGCGCGAACCCGGTCACATTGAAATCCGAGTTTGTACTGTCCTTATGTGAGCAGCTTATCGGCAAGGAGGGGCTGGGCGCAAAGCAAAAATCGCTCATAGACCGCTGTACGACAAGCGTTTTCGTGGATTATATCGCCGGGGGCTACAAGGGGCAACCGCCGACCTTGCAGGAGTTCCGCGCCGAGCTTTTGAAGCAGACCGAGCCGGAGGCAAAGGACATCGCCCTTGCCATCGAGCTTTTCACCAACGGCAACCTGAACACCTTCGCCAAGCCAACCAATGTCAACGTGAACAGCCGCCTGATTTGCTATGATATTTTGGATTTGGGCAAGCAGTTACAGTCCATCGGGATGCTGGTGGTGCTGGACAATATCCTCAACCGGATAACCTCCAACCGTTCCAAAGGGCGCAGCACCTATATTTTCATCGACGAAATTTATATGATGTTCCAGCACTAGACTTCGGAGAATTTTCTCTATACCCTGTGTAAGCTCGTTCGCAAATACGGCTCGATCTGCACTGGAATAACTCAA
>JAISRF010000176.1 GCA_031273775.1 Oscillospiraceae bacterium | reverse complement strand
CGGGCTTATTGTCGCTTTCAGTGTTTCCGTATTCCCGGCAAATAATCCCAAGATTCCTGTGCTTGCGGGGTCAAGCGTAATACTGCTTTTATTAAGCGAAATTGAATTGACGTTTTTTTGTATGGTGATTTTCTGACAGTTGACAAGTGACAGTTGACAGTTCATTGGTTAGTTTTATCAATCGGTTCAGCGCATCGTATTCATAGGTCGTGATGATTCCGTTGTCGCGCTCACAGGTCAGGACATTTCCGTTTTTGTCGTAGGTGTACGATGTTAACGACAAACAACTGTCAACTGTCAACTCTCCACTGTCAACTGTAACTTCAATGAGCCTGTCATTTAAATCATACTTATAGGTCGCAATCCGTCCGTCCGGGTAGGTGATTTCCGAATTCCTGCCGTATTCATCGTAGCCATAGCCTACCGCTTTCCCGTCCGGTGAGGTCACCTTGGTGATGCGTCCGGCTTGGTCATATTCCCGCCGTGTAATGCCGCCGTCCGGTGCGGTGATTGCAACGACGTTGTTCATTTCGTCATAACCGTATTTAGTCACGCGGTTCAAAGAATCGGTAACGGAGGTCAGGCGGCGCTGTAAATCGTACGCGTAGGTGGTTTTGTTTTGGTTGGGGTCGATGTATTCGGACAGGTTGGAATCGGCGTCATAGGCGTATTTTTTTACGCCGTTTGTGGCCTCTGTTTCGCTCACAAGGCGTCCCAGCGCGTCATAAACAAAGGAGGTAACCGCTCCGGACGGGTCTGTTATACCCGACTGACGGTTCATTTTGTTGTATGTGTAGCCTACCGTATCGCCCGCGCCGTTTGATATTGACGTGATGATTTTTGTGACCTGATTCTGCGCGTTGTAACTCTTTGTCTCCTGTGTGCCGTCCGGCAGACGGATAATGGTGTTGTTGCCGTTCCGGTCATATTCCGGTCGTGTCACATGGCCGTTGGCGTCCGTTATGGCAACGGCGTTTCCCGCCGCGTCGTATTCATATGCCGTTTTGTGGGAAAGGGGTGAGGTCTTTTCCGTCAGCCGCTCGGCCCCGTCATATACGTATGTCGTTACCCCGCCCAGCGGGTCAATCTCCGCCGCCAGCAGGTTCACTTCGTTGTATTTATATTCTGCACGGTGGTTTGCCGCGTCAATTTCCGCTGTGATATTGCCGTTTTGGTCATACTCGAACTTGGTGCGGTTTCCTTGGGGGTCAACGGTTTCAATTACGCGGTCGGCGGAATCGTAGATATATTTTGTCACAAGACCGCCCGGTTCGGTCACACTGGCCAACCTGCCCGCGGCGTCGTACTCGTTTTCGGTCACGCGCCCCAACGGGTCTGTTACGGTTATGAGATTGTCGTTTTTATCATATTCGTACAGCGTCACGCGCTTTGCCGTCCACGTCAGTGTATGTAAGCGGGTCACTGTAAATCCGCGTGATAAATTTCCCGCTTTCCGTCAGAAAAACCCGGCTGTACCGGTCGTGGGTGACCTCCGCCGCTTTGGTTTCCATGCCCTCTATCTGATGGTATAGGTTCGGGTTGCGGCGGATAACCTCCGCTTTTTGTTCTATATCGTCCCATTTGTTTTTCTGTTCGGAGTGTGACGTTCTGACGCCGGAAGTCTGTGACCGGTCAAAGGCCGAGGACGAGATGACAGACGAAATAACCAGCATAAGGCCGAGCAGGACGCAAACGACCGCCTTTGCCCTTTTAACCGGTGAGTTTTTCATTTGAAAATTCCTCCGTCTTGCGAATCAAGGCCACTTTGATTCCGGTTTTATACAACCACCATTTCTTTTTCCTCACGCGCTTCAACATATTTCAGCATATTTTACTGTCTCTATCCTAACACCTCAAAACGCAGGTGTCAAGACGGCAAAAGAAAATGTATGTGAAAATTTGGCGGTCATTTTTGTGACTTACTCATAAAAATAGTCAACGCTTTATTTTCAGCGACGTCCCCCTTAGTTTGCGAACGGCAATACAGAGTATCCGGTTCAGGGCTTTTTCTTCCCGATAGAATCAATCAAATCCTGCATTTTACGCTCAAATTCCGGCGATAATTCATGCTGTTTCGTCAGCTTTTCATTTGCGGACAAAGAATCCGCCATCATGTTTCCATAAAAAGAGTGTATGTGGAGTTTATCACTTGCCAACCTTAATTTGACACATACAATTCAAAAATAATCCTTTATTTTTTCGCCGGTCTGTTATATAATAGCATTGCAATTATGAAAGGACGGGATTCACTTATGCTGGTAAACACCAAAGAGATGTTCAAACAGGCCTACGATGGAGGCTACGCGGTTGGCGCGTTCAACGTCAACAACATGGAAATTATTCAGGGGATTACCACGGCGGGCGCAAAGCGCAGGGCTCCGCTGATTCTACAGGTTTCCTCCGGGGCGCGCAAATACGCCAATCACGAATATCTGGTCAAGCTGGTAGAGGCGGCGCTGGAAATTAACGACTTGCCCATTGCGCTGCACCTTGACCACGGCGATACCTTTGAGCTTTGCAAAAGTTGCGTTGACGGCGGGTTCACGTCGGTGATGATTGACGGTTCCCACCACTCTTATGAGGACAACGTGAAACTGACCCGGCAGGTGGTGGAATACGCCCACGATCACGGCGTGACCGTTGAGGGTGAGCTTGGGCGTTTGGCGGGCATTGAAGACGCGGTGAATGTTTCCGCCCAAGACGCTTCATACACCAACCCCGCCGAGGTTCAGGATTTTGTGGAACGCACCGGCGTGGATTCGCTTGCAATCGCCATTGGGACAAGCCACGGCGCGTACAAATTCAAGCCCGGCCAGACACCTCAGCTCCGTTTTGACATTCTAGAGGAAGTGAGCAAGCGTCTGCCCGGATTCCCCATTGTGCTCCACGGCGCAAGCTCCGTTATCCCGGAATATGTGAAGATGATTAACCAATACGGCGGCGAAATGCCCGATGCCATCGGTATTCCTGAGGATATGCTCCGTCAGGCGGCCGGCATGGCAGTCTGCAAGATCAACATTGATTCCGATTTGCGCCTTGCCATGACTGCGGCAATCCGCAAGCATTTTGCCGAAAATCCCACTCACTTTGACCCGCGTCAGTACCTTTCCCCCGCACGCGCGCTCATTCAGGAACTGGTGGAGCATAAGATTACAAAGGTTCTGGGCTGTGAAAATAAAGCATAGCTTTATTATAGCGAAAAATTGAAAGTGGAAAATGGGTAGCTTATGGACATTATTAAATCCATTGTTTTGGGTATTATTGAAGGCATTACCGAATGGCTGCCCATTTCCAGTACCGGGCACCTGATTCTGGCAAAGGAATTCCTGGATTTCCAAAATGTGGGACAGGATTTCTGGGATTTTTTCCTGTACGTGATTCAGCTGGGCGCCATTTTGGCTGTAGTTTCCGCGTTTTTCAAAAAGCTGAATCCCTTTTCCGCTAAGAAAAGCCTGAAAGAAAAGCAAAGCGGGTACCGGCTGTGGATTAAAATTGTTGTTGCTTGCCTGCCTGCCGCCGTGCTGGGGTTAATCCTGAACGATACAGTAGAAAAATATTTAGAAAACCCGTTAACTGTCGCGATAACGCTGATTCTTTACGGCGTGGGATTTATTGTGCTGGAAACCGTGAACAAAAACCGCAAGCCCAAAATTAGCAATCTGAGCCTATTGAATTTGAAAACCGCGCTCATCATCGGCGGATGCCAGGTACTGTCCATCATCCCCGGCACCTCCCGTTCCGGCGTGACCATTTTGGGCGCGCTGCTGCTCGGTTGCTCGCGATATGTGGCGGCGGAATTTTCGTTTTTCCTTGCCATTCCGGTTATGGTAGGCACCAGCGGTTTGAAACTGTTAAAGCACGGATTTAATTTTACCGGAATGGAAATCGCCGTAATGATTTTCGGAATGCTGACGGCGTACATTGTTTCGGTGGCCTGCATTAAGTTTTTGATGGGCTTTGTAAAAAAGCATGATTTCAAGTCGTTTGGGTATTACAGGATTGCGTTGGGTATAGTGGTATTTATAACCTTTTTGGAAACCGGCAGAGGGTAGAATCCGTCAACTTCACGTGTGTAAAATATCGTACAGTTGACAATATAAGAGTAGTTAGTGACTTACGGCACAACTTTGCCCCCACGCTCAGCCAATCAACTGAGCGGCAAGAACATTCTTGCCGGCAAGGGCTTTTTTGTTGTCGGCACCCGTAAGAATACACTGAAGCGCCTCAACTAATACTCAAACACGCTGCCCCCGATAAATTCCCTGATTACCGATGTGTCCGGTACCGGCGAAGGGTCAATATCAATAAACCGTGTAATTCCGCGCTTCAATCCCGCAGCCAGGGAATGGTTGGGGTCGGCGGCGGACACAGAACTGAGCATTTCCAGCGCGGTTTTACGGTAAATGCCCGGCTCGCACCGCAAAAGCGAATTGATTTTGAGTTTTGCGCCGTCCTTGTAA
Source organism: Oscillospiraceae bacterium (assembly GCA_031273775.1). Lineage (GTDB taxonomy): Bacteria > Bacillota > Clostridia > Oscillospirales > Acutalibacteraceae > JAISRF01. The sequence goes on along the minus strand of JAISRF010000176.1, from coordinate 5,127 downwards.
GGGCGCAGGTACAGTTGTTCGCCGCGCAAAACCCCGCTCCACATGGAAAGCGTGTTGGAGGGCGATGAGGCTCGGTGGTGAAAATCGCGTATCATACGGCGGATTAGACGGACGTCATAAGACGACAGCAACATATCCCCCCGGTCGCTGATTCCGTGCTGAACGCTGACATAAAGCGTAAGCAGACTGCCGGTCGGCAGGCTTTCGGTAACAGAAGGATTCAGGGCGTGAATTCCCTCCACAATGGCAACGGCGTTTTCACCCAAACTGACATCCCGCCACCGGTCAGAGCGCGCGCCGGCTGTGAAATCAAACCGGGGCAGACGCGCCCGGCCTTCTTTAATCAGCTGCAAAAAGCAGGCGTTAATCAGCGGTAAATCCAGCGCGTGGATGGTTTCGAAGTCCGGGGTTCCGTCCTCCAAAACCGGAGATTGATCCACGCCGAGGTAAAAATCGTCCAGCGAAACGGTGACCGCCTGCACTCCCCGACCCCGCAGGTATTCCGCGATTTTGCGGGCGGAGGTGGTTTTTCCGGACGCGGAGGGACCCGAAAGCATAAGGAGTTTCGGCCCATCGCCCATGGCTTGCACCGCTTCGGCGGCTTTTTTTATTTCGCGGTTGTAATATTCCTCCGAAAGCGAAATCAGCCGTGCGGGGTTCTGTTCCGCTTCCGCGTTGATCGCACTGATATCAAAAAATAAATCGGTCATATTTTCCCCCAAAATCATTTTCCCTGTCCATAGGGGTGAATCTTACCGGAAACACCGTCCCCTGCGTCTTTTTGTAAAATTCAGTGATTTTTTCTTTGCGGCGCAGGATTTCATCGAACCGTGAAATATATTCATAGGGGTATTTGTAGTTAAAAATCCGTTCAATACGGTTCCCGCCCGGCTCTTTCAGCTTGGTCACCGCGCCCGCGCCGCAGGCGAGCACCGTGTGCGCTTCCTCCATCATAATTATGTTGTAAAACCCTTCCCTGCCCGGCTTGCACCAGCCTACGTTTTCTGCGTTCCCGGCTGTTTTGCTCTGACGGTAAAGGTAATATGGGACATATCCGCATTGATTAAGCCCATGGTTGGCCAAGGCAAGATAGCGGTTGATTTGGGCGTTGTGCCGGAGGGGCGGATCCGTATATTCGCCCGACTTTCCGATTTCCCCCGCCAAAAATGAAGCTTTTTTTACCGCTAACGTGTGGACGGTGATACTTTCCGGCGCGAGTTCAAACAGCCCGGCAAGGGTTTGGCTAAAGCCTTCGGAGGTGTCTGTGGGTAATCCGGCAATAATGTCTGTGTTAATGTTGCAAAATTCGAGCCGTCGAGCAAGGTTAAACGCTTGGTAAAATTCCGCAACGGTATGTTGCCTGCCGATTGCCGCCAGCACGCTGTCCGAGAGGGTTTGCGGATTGATGCTGATTCGGACTCCGCCTTGCCGCTTGATTACCTCTAATTTTTCCGCCGTCACCGTGTCGGGGCGACCGGCCTCGACTGTGTATTCGGCGGCATGGGCGAGGTCAAAGTTCACCGATATGGCTACCATCACCCGTTCCAGCTGGGAAACGGAAAGAAAAGTCGGCGTTCCCCCGCCGATATATACGCTTTCCAGCCGCAAGCCGAGTTCTTTCGCGATCCGGGCAGTGGTTTCCAGTTCACGGCAAAGCAACAGGGCATAATCTTCAGTCAGCCTGCCTGCCCGCTCCACGGTGTGGGATACAAAGGAACAGTACCGGCAACGCGTGGGGCAAAAGGGCACGGCAACGTACAGGCTAAAGCTTTCCGGGCGGGTGGTCGCCAAAACCGGAGCTTGACGCTCGTTCACCTGAGCGCACAGATCTATTTTCTCCGGGGCGACCAGCAGTTTTTCCGAAAAAGCCCAACGCGCCGCCTCCGAGCCCTGACCGGAGGCAAGCCGCGCAAACAGCTTTGCCGGACGCACTCCCGTTAGTATGCCCCAGCGTGGCGTGAATTTGCAAAATTGGACAAGCTGACGGAAAAGTAATACGGCCATCACGCGTTCACACTCGTTTAAGCCCTCCGAGGTGTTCATGTCAGCTTGCGCGGACGACCATTCGCCACCGAAGCGCAAATCGGCATAAATCACGTATTTATCACCGTTAAGCTCAAGACGGGTAACAATAATATCACCGGTTTGAAAAGCTTCCGGATCCGAAAATACCGCCGTGATTTTTTCAAACGGAAAAAAAAGGCGGCAAAGCGTCTCCAGCTCGTAGTGAAACCGGTGATTGACAAGGTACAGGGTCAACATTCGCCGTTAAGATAGGGGTTATTGGCAAGCTCGGCGGCAAGGGTGGTCGCTTCCCCGTGGCCGGGGTAAACGGCACCAATACCGGGACGCGCAGCTATATTCCGCAGTGACCTCCGCATGTCATCCATGTCTCCGGTGGGCAAATCAGTTCGGCCAATGTCGCCCGCAAAGAGCGTATCGCCCGAAAACAGCGCGTTCCCAATCATAAAGCACACGCTACCCTCGGTGTGGCCGGGTGTATGAAGCACCTCAATTTCGGTTTTGCCCAAATAAAGTAAGTCGCCGTCCGTGAGGTGAATATCGGCGGAAACCGGGGTTTGGACATCGGCGGAAAGCCGCCCCTGAAAGGCCGCGCGGCTGATTTCCGGGTCGGTCAGCCCGTCTTTGTCCAGCGCGTGGATAGCGATTTTCGCGCCGGTCAGTTCCTTGAGCGCCGCCGCGCCGAGCAGGTGGTCAAAATGGCGGTGCGTGAGCAGAATCAGTTTCACCTTGTACTTCATGGAGTCTACAGACTCTAACAAGGCACGCAGGCGAAACGACGGGTCTACGACAGCAACATCGCCGGTGACCTCGTCAGTGATAATGTATGTGTTGTTGTACATGGGGCCAAGGGTTAGGGTTTGCACGTTAATCAAGATATTTCACTCTCCAGCGGAATAGCCCTCCGCCTTGTATGCCTGCTCCATCTGTGCCCCTGTGCTTTTGACACACAGGCTGACCGAGCCGGTATGCATATGCGTTTCGACTAAAATATTTACCGGTACCCCTCCGGGTTTTGTGACTGCCAGTGCCATGAATCCCGGCACATGTCGTCCACAGACATCTGTGCCGTCCAGCCGAGTATACGTCTGGCCTTGTCTGCGTTGGCGTAGCAGACGTCCACATCGCCGGGGCGGCGCGGGGATATGGCATAAGGCACTTTTACGCCGTTGGCTCGCTCAAATGCGGCGACCAACTCCAACACGCTGGTTCCACGACCCGTACCGAGGTTGATGATTCTCGCGCCTGTCTGCCTGTTGGCATATTCCACGGCTTTTACGTGCCCCGAAGCCAAATCCGAAACGTGGATATAATCGCGGATGCCAGTGCCATCGGGGGTGTCATAATCGTTTCCGAAAACCGCGAGTCTGGACAGTCTGCCCACCGCAACCTGAGAAATATACGGCATTAAATTGTTGGGGATATCGCGCGGGTCCTCACCGATTTGACCGCTTTCATCCGCACCGACCGGGTTGAAATAACGCAGCAACACGGCGGAAAATTCAGGATCCGCAGCGCAAATATCCTTAAGTATTTCCTCTAACATATATTTGGTTCGGCCATACGGATTGGTAACCTGACCGGTGGGCATATCTTCCGTAAGCGGAGACGGATTTCCGCTACCGTACACCGTAGCCGAGGAGGAAAACACCATGCGTTTGCACCCAAAATCCCGCATGACGCGGCAGAGTGTGACCGTGCCCGCAACGTTGTTATCGTAATACTCAAGCGGTTTTTGAACTGATTCTCCCACCGCTTTAAGCCCGGCGAAATGAATTACCGCGTGAATTTGATGCTGTTCAAACACACGGCGCAAAGCCGTTTCGTCCCGCAAATCGGCTTCCTCAAAGGGAAAAGGGCGGTTCGCTAATTTTTGTACACGAACCAGCGCCTCGGGCTTGGAATTGCTGTAGTTGTCCAGAGCGGCAACCTCCTCTCCCGCGCGAAGCAAGGCAAGGCAAGTATGGCTGCCGATATACCCGCAGCCTCCGGTAACCAGAATCACGATTAAACCCTCCAGCTTAACTAAACATATGCCTTAGTGGCGGACGGTGTTCACACGCGGTATTTCAAAACACCTTAAAATCATCTTGCGAATTGTGGTTTCCGCAGGGGATGCGCGAGCGGATTGCCATCCGCCCTCACATTACACCTCTATGGTGGGTTCCCGCGTCTCGACTGGTTCCGCGGTGTCTGCCTCGGGCGGATTGCCATCCGCCCCTACGGCGGAAAATGGGGGGGCTGCCGTCTCGGATGTAGCGATAATTTCGTTCTCCGCCGCTGGTTCTTCCTCCCCTTCATCGGGTGCTTTCGGCTCCAGCAGGGCACGGATGGACAGGCTCACGCGCTTCTTTTCGAAATCAATATCCACAATTTTGGCATCCACCTGCTGCCCGGCAGTCAAAACGTCCTGCGGTTTGCTCACAAAACCATCGGTCAGTTGGGTGATGTGAATCAGCCCGTCTATTCCGGGGAGCACATTGGCAAACACCCCGTAAGGCGCAAAGCTGACAATTTTCACATTCACTACATCGCCCACCGCATATTTTTCGCGCAATACCGCCCATGGATTTTCCGATTCACGGCGGTAACCGAGGGAAATTTTATGCTTTTCGGGGTCAAGAGCCTTGATGGTGACCTCCACGGTATCGCCCACCGCGAGTACATCGGAGGGATGTTTGACGCGGGTCCACGAAAGCTCGGACACGTGAACCAGCCCGTCCACGCCGCCGATGTCCACAAACGCGCCAAAATTGGTAAGCGATTTTACCTTGCCGGTATAAACATTTCCAATGGCAAGCGTATCCCACACCTTTTCCTCGGCCAGAGCGCGACCGGCCTTGATTGCCTGACGGATGGAGCCGACCGCCTTGCGGCCATCGCGCACCTCCAAAATGACCACGGGCAACCGCTGCCCCACAATGCTTTCCAGATTTCCCTCCCGCGGTACGGTGCTCTGGGACGCCGGGACGAACACCGTGCTACCGGTCACATCCATCAAAACGCCGCCGTTGACGGCGCGGACTACCTTGCCCTCGAACAGTTCGCCCTTTCCGGCGGAAGCCATCAGCCGTTCCCACGCCTTGCGAGCGTCCACGCGCTTTT
>JAISRF010000136.1 GCA_031273775.1 Oscillospiraceae bacterium | reverse complement strand
GGGCCGCAGCCCGTTATTTGCGCAATGCGCCAAATACTCAGCCAGCAGTCGCTCCAGTCCCTGCGGCAATGTTGGCGCGAACGCCGCATTTTTAGGTTTTTTCATAGCGGTAATCCTCCGTATACTTCATTATTCGCGGCTCATCGCCGCTTTCACAATTATACTTCGGATTACAATATTTGAGTTTTATGCTCGCGAACTCTTGCTGCGTATGGCGTTCCGACATTCTACTCGGATAGTGTTATTACTTAGATAGTGCGCCCTTCGGATTTTCGCAGCCCCGCCCTTACTCCGTTCCCCGTGCCGTTTGTTCGGATTTCACATTCGCCGCCGTGCCGTCGATTCTTGTACTCCATGCGGGTTTTGCCGCCGCCGTTTCTGTGACGGATTCAGCGATTCCGTCAAGGAATTTGCGGGCGTTATCGGGAATGATGGTCTTGATAAGAAACGTCTGAATTTGCTCGTTGGTATAAGATGCGGCATTTGGGATGAGATTTTCCAGAATCGCCCCGCGCTCAACAAGCCGCTTGGTTCGGGCTTTACGCGCGTCCTCATTTTGTTTCTGCTGAAGCTCCTTTTTCTGATTTTGGAGTTGCTGAATCTGGGCGTTAAGGCCCTCAATTCTCTCTGCTTTTGTTTTAGCCATAGTGTAAAATCTCCTTCATAAAAATAGATTTTTGGGCGGAAAAAAGCGGCTACATTTTACCGTAGCCGCCCAATGCGAAGTGGTTATGCTGTTTTCTGTTGCGGTGGATTTTGTTCCCGCGCCGCCGCTTCCTTTTCCTTTTGCTCGGCGCGTTTTCGGCGTTTGTATTCTCGCTGGTATTCGCGCTCTTTCGCCTTGGCGGGGTCTTCCTCCTCCGGCGCGGAATAATCGGGAATGTCAAACTGCCCGATATAGTTGAGATAAATATCCACCTGCTGAACACGTCGCCCGCTGGATTTATCACCCTCGTGGACGACAACCTTTTCCACAAACTCGTGGAGCATAGCGGGGGTGAGTTCGGAAAAATCGGTGTAGCGTTTTGCCAGTTCCATAAACTTATCAGCGCGGAGGGTGTCGCTCTCAAACTGTGCCAATTCCTCGCGTAATTTGGCGGTCTGCGTTTCGAGTTCCGCTTGCTCGGATTCATAGCCAGCCGATAGCTGCTCAAAACGTTTTTCGGTGAGCCGCCCCGCCGCATAGTCCTCATAGGTTTTGCGGAAAAGCAAGTCGAGTTCCGCAATCCGCATTTCGTTTTTTGCGATTTGCCGCTTGCCCGATTTTGCGGATTCGCTTTGCCGTAATGCGGACGCTTCGCGGATTTGCCGGATAAATTCCGCTTCGTTCTCGCGGGCAAAGGCGGTGGTTCGCCGTATGGCTTCCAAAATCAGCGCGTTTGCAGTGTTGGAGGTGATAAAATGCGTGGTGCATTTCTTCGTAAAAGGGCCGGGTGCGTTCGCCGATGGGCAGTTGTAATCGTTCCGCGCGGAAACTTTTAGCATTTCACCCGTGTAATAACTTTTGCGTTCGTGCGCGGGGCTTCTGTGGTTGTAAAGCCGGTGGCCGCAATCAGCGCAATAGAGCAAGCCTGTCAGCGGGTTTGGCTCATCGGTGGTATCGGTGCGCCGCTTGACTGTCCGACATTTCTGCGCCAATTCCCATATTTTCTTATCCACAATCGGCTCATGGGTATTTTCAAAAATCGCCCAATCTTCTTCGGGATTGTGGATTCTGCCCTTGTCTTTGTAGGACGGTTTTGTGGAACGGAAATTGACGGTATGACCGATATATTCGGGCTTTTTTAGCATTGCAACGATTTGAGAACCGCACCAACGGCAAGGGTTTTGCGGAACGCGGTTTCTCTGTGTTCCCAAGCCCATTTTTCCAAGATAAACGCCCGGCGTTTCGATGCCGTCCGCTTCCAAAATCTTCGCTATCTGAAAAGGACCTTTGCCCTCGACTGTAAGCGCGAAAATGCGGCGCACAACCTCGGCGGCTATCGGGTCAACCACCCATGCGTTTTTGTCGTTTGGGTCTTTGAGATAGCCGTAAATGCAACTGTTGGTGAGCCGCTTGCCGTTCTTGCCTTTGGATTGATAAACCGCTTTCACTTTTCGACTGGTATCGCGGGCATACCACTCCGCCATAATATTGAGGAATGGCGCAAACTCGCCGCTCGCTCCGTCCTCGCTGTCAATGTTGTTGCTGACGGCGATAAAACGAACGCCTTTCTGCCTGAAAAAGACTTCGGTATAAAACCCGACTTGCAGATAATCTCTGCCCAAACGGCTCATGTCTTTGACGATAACCGCGCCGATATTGCCCGCTTCGATTTCCGCAATCATAGACTGAAAACCCTTGCGCTCAAAGGTCGTTCCGCTCACGCCATCGTCACAAAAATGGACAAATTTTGTGTAGCCACTTTTAGCCGCAAAGTCTTGAAGGATTTTTTTCTGATTTGTAATCGAGTTACTCTCGCCCTGGATTTCATCGTCGCAGCTAAGGCGGGAATATAACGCCGCAACATTGGATGTGTTCGACTGCTTCATAGGATACTCCTTTTAGCGCATTTATGCGCCAGCAGTCGGTTCACTCGTAGCTTTTTAATGATACCACAAAAATATGAATTTTTCAAGTTTAAATTTTTGTGATTTTTCATTCTCCCGCCGCCTTGCCCGCCTCGGTTTCGTTGCGGATAAGGCGTGAGATTTTATCCTGCGCCGTTTCGCTGTTCGTGCCGCTGAAATGAACGCCGACACGGTAGGTTGTGTTGCCGATGCGCTTTGTAAAAAAGCCCGGCTGATTGAGCTTTTGCTGTCTTGGAATGGTTGTAATAGTTTCTTTCATAGGCTTTTAGCCCCCCTTTCAAATTTTGTGGATTCAATCATCAACTCCTTTGCGGAAAAATCCCCCTCACATATAGGACATTTAGAGGGGTTAAATTGGAACTTTTGCGCTGAACTTTTTTCTGCGGGCTGAAAAAAGTTCAGACTGCCCCTGTGGGGTCATTTTGCCGTTTTACCCTCGCGGTTTCCTGAGAACCTACCCTGCGCGGCGGTTTCCCGTATTCCCGCCATTGGTGCGCTCATATCTTGGCGGCACTTCGCTTGGCGGTATCCCGTTCGGACGGTCATTCAATTTTCAAGGTGCTGGCTGAACATCACTCCCCTCACTACTCCATTGCTGAATCTTTTTCGATAAAATAAATGAGAAAATCAAATTTTACAATTTGTTCACATTCCGAAATGTTCTCCCGCTACTCTATTGGGAAGTGAAAAGCCGTTTTGCACGGATTCCCTTCTACAGAAGGAAGGGATAAAAACAGAGATTTTGGCAAGGGTTTAGTTGTTAAATTTCTGTGAACGAGAAAACCGCCCTCAACTGTGGATTTAGTCAAGAGCGGTTTGGAGCTTGTTTTTCGGTAGTTTTGCAGTATCATAGAAACACAAAAGCGGCAGTCCGAAAACCGCCGCCTTTGTGCCGTATTCTGTTGTGAGGTCAGTTGTAGATTAAGTCTGAACGGATAAATTCCTCAACGCGGTTGCGGATATTATTTACCTTGCCAACCCAAAGCATGGCATTTTCGGCTTTAAGCTGTTCCGTCACGCCTTCGGCTTTCATTGTTTGGGCAATCATTCGCTCCCACCGTTCACGCGCTGTGGTGTCAATTTCGTGCAAATGCGCCCGCAGCTTTCCGCTTGTGAGCAAAGTCGTGTAAAACCCTTTGCGGTACTTTTTCAGATAATCAAGCCGCCGTTGTCCCCAAATGCCGATGTGGATTTCTTCGCCAAGTCCGTCATCGGGCAGGGTTAAGTCGGGCAGATAGTATCCGTCCGGGCTTAGGGTGTAGGAAATGCCCGTTTCCTCGTTGGTGTAATGCGGTGCTAATTCCTGCATGATGCGCCTCCTTTCTCATAGATTTGGTGCTTCTCATTCGGCGTAAAG
>JAISRF010000126.1 GCA_031273775.1 Oscillospiraceae bacterium | reverse complement strand
TTTTTGAACATTGGCAGTCCTCCAAATAATATTTGGAGATGTCGGCAGGGACTGGTCATCCGGCAAAATCGAGTCGATTTGTAAGAGATAAGTTTACGGACTGTTTTTTGCGCTCGGAGCTATTGCCCCGAAACCGTGAACGCAAACCGTGTTTCTCCGTTCTCACTCATCACGTGAATCTCTTCGGCCAGCCCTTTCACAATTTCTTTCGCAATGGAAAGCCCAAGCCCTGTCCCGCCGCCGGAATGGGATTTGTCCACCTTGTAAAACCGTTCAAAAATATGGGGCAAATCCTCCGCCGGAATTTCTTCGCCGGTGTTCGCCACCATGATCGTTGCTTTCCCGTTCCTCCGCTCAAGCGAGATGGAAACGCAACCGCCGGAGGTGGTGTGTTTCAGGGCGTTGTCGGTTAAAATAACCAGTACCTGCTCAACCCGGTCGGGATTGGAAAATACGTGAACCGGTTCACTCATATCGGCTTCCAGTGAAAAATACACGCCGTTTGCCGCCGCAATATGGCTGTAACCGTCTGAAATGTTCCCCAAAATCTCGCGCAAATCAAAAGCGCGTTTCTGCATGGCCTCCCTGCCCGCCTGCAACCGGGAAAGTTCCAACAAATCATCCACTAACCGGGAAAGCCGCATAGATTCCCGCACGATGTTATTGTAAAACAGATATCTTTTCTCATCGGTTTTCGCCATACCGTCCCGCAGAGTTTCGCCCATGGCGCGGATGGAGGCGATGGGCGTTCTCAGTTCGTGTGACACATTGGCCACGTAATCCCGGCGGGTTTGTTCCAGACGCGCCGATTCCCGGGCGAATTGGTTCATGGAACGCGCAAGCTCTCCGATTTCGCCTTTCTGGCCGCTGTCCGCACGAACGTCAAAATTACCCTCGCTCATGGCGTGAGCCACTTCCCGCATCTGACGGATGGGAATGACCAAATGCCGCGCGGCAAGGTATCCGGGTATCAGCATGACTAAAAACGCGGCAAGCGTACTGATAATCAGGGTGATGTTCAGGCCGCCGAAGGTTTCCGAAAGCTCACTGGTGGGTTTGGTGAAGAAGACCGCGCCGATGACCGCGCCATTTGACGTAATCGGTACCCCCACCACCAAATAAGTCTCGTCGGCAGAGGTTCGGATTTGCGAAACCTCTGTGCCGCCAAGAACCGTTTTCATGTCCGCGGTCAGCATGACCTGCGCGTCCTCCTCGGAGAGCTCGTCAGAATTACCCGGCCGCCGACCCGACCCTAACGTCACCGAATTCATCACCGATTCGCCATTTGCGTTGAAAACGTGCAAAGTAGCGCCGAAATCACGGTTGTTCCGGTCAAGCAGCACCAGCGATCCGAACCCGAACGAGCCGTTTTGCTGGGATTCGGTCATCATATCGGACACGGCGCGGGCGATGGGAGCCAGCTCTTTCGCGCGGATATTGACATACTGACGCCGCGCCACCACCATATAAATCCCCGCGGACATCACGCCGGAGCACAGCACTGCCGCCAAAAGGAGCAATATAATCCGGCGCAGAAGCACACTTTTTCCCATGCCGGAAATTTTCAGCTCGTTTTTTACCCGCGAAATAAACGCGTTTGTCATGCAAATCCCTCGTTGGTATCCGGAAATTTTAATTCCTGACTCTATAATCCCTGGCGAGCCGAATCCCGCGTTAAACAGACACCTCGAATTTATACCCCACGCCGTAAATGCTTCGGATGCACCAGTGGTCGTTTTCGGGCAGCTTGGCGCGGATTCGCTTGATTTGCGTGTCTACTACGCGGGTATCACCGTAATAATCATATCCCCAGACGTCCGAAAGCAACTGCTCCCGGTTGTATACCCGGCCGGGTGTGGAGCACAGTTTATATAAAAGCTCCACCTCTTTGGGTGTGCAGGGAATCACTTCGCCGTCTACACGAACCTCGTAATTACTGATGTTGATTTGCAGGCGCTCAAAACGCAAAATCTGCCCGACCAGATCCGGCTGTTCACGAATCCGCCGAAGCACCGCCTTAATGCGGGCGACCACCTCACGCGGGGAAAACGGCTTTACAATGTAGTCGTCCGCGCCCAACTCCAGCCCTAAAACACGGTCAATTTCCTCACCCTTTGCCGTCAGCATAATAATCGGCACATTGTGCTCCTGACGGATTTCGCGGCAGACGTCAAGGCCGTTCTTTTTAGGCATCATTAAATCCAGAATGATAAAGTCAGGCTGGTCACTTTTGAATTTCGCCAGCGCTTCCTCACCGTCAAAAGCGGAAATGGCGGTAAAACCATCCGATTCTATATATTCCCGCAGCGTCTCGTGAATCATGGGTTGGTCGTCACAGATGAGTATTTTGGTGGTTGACATATTTATCCCGCTTTCTGTAGGGCGAACCCGCCCCGAAGGTTATTCTCTTCGTGTTAAACTCCTCGCCCCTTGGGGCGATTCCACAAAGACACATCATTGTTTGCAATGGTGTAATCCATTATACCTTTAATTTTTGTTTTTGCAAGCTTTAGGTCGCAACTGTCACAGTAGTTCACATTTGAGACACATTTTTTGTTTTCATCATACCGTCATCACTATATTTTGTGGCTATACACAAGATATAGTGGTTTTACGGCCAACAATATTTTTCGTATTTTTGTTCCAGCAAGTCCTTTTTTTTGCAACAATTGTCGGATAAGCTTCAAATGTGGCCAAAATCCACAAATTAAATTGCGGAGGAACCATTATGCTGATTCTCATCAACGCGTTCAAGAGCATTACCCGATCCAAAGGCAGAAATATTCTCATGGGGATTATTGTCTTTGCCATCGCCGCGTCAAGCTGCGTGGCGTTGGCAATCAGAAATTCCGCA
>JAISRF010000117.1 GCA_031273775.1 Oscillospiraceae bacterium | reverse complement strand
CTCCAATTTAAAAACCAAATACCCATAGGCGGACGCCGCATCTTTCCTGCGATTTTTCGTAACGTTTGACGAAAAATCGCTCACAAATCTGCAATGCGCCCGCCTATGAGTATCATGTTCTAACTGTCCGCCGTCAATAAACTATTCGGCCATGGCTTTCATGCACTTTTTGCACACGTTTTTGCCTTTGAAATTGGTAATGCCTTCATCACTGTCGCAGAAAATACAGAAAGGGGCGTACTTCTTCAGGATAATCTTGCCGTCCTCTACGAAAATTTCAAAGGAGTCGCGGTTTTCCATGACATCAAATTCCCTGCGGATGCTTTTCGGGATAACAATCCTTCCCAAGCTGTCCACAGCTCGCACCATACCGGTAGATTTCATATAAATTACCTCCTTGTTAAAATTGTGACCTGCACCGCCTGCAATATTTTGCCGAACGATAGCACATCAACACTGATTATGAGTGTATTATAACAGAATTGTCAGATTATGTCAATATGTAAAAATTGCCAATCATCAAGGCTATGAATTCCAAAAATATGTCAAAATGTGCAATGATCTCAAATTTGACAATTTCCTTATCCATGTGAATGACAACAGAGAAAGCCATCCAAGCTTTGGGCTTGAATGGCTTTCTCTTCGGCTCGACACCCGCCCTATTGGGCGACTGTGATTTCCGCTTTCGCGGAATGTGTTGGCACTACCTATTTTCCCGGGACGTTGCCATCCAAGTATTTTCGGCGCAAATGAGCTTAACTTCCGTGTTCGGGATGGGAACGGGTGAACCCTCACAGCAATAAGCACCAACTCGTTCCAGAGCACAATGCCTGTCAGGCTTGTTTATTTCCTGACCGCGAAAAGCATTCTACCATACAATTATTCAAAATGCAAGCAAAATATTACAAAAATCTAATGTTTTATTGTTTCCACAATTTATTGTCTTTTTAAGGAATTAAAATATTAAATATGTCTAATTCAAGGCATCGATTTAGCTCCGCAGAGCGCGCTATCACCCTTTGTTTTCCCGCTCCATATAATAATATAAAAATAAAATCAAGCAAGGATGATTAACTATGTATGCCGAAAACAAACCCGCCGAGCAGCTCGCGCCGAAAATATATCTTTCTCCCAGCCAGGACAGTTCCGGGCGCTGCATTTTGGGCGACGACGAGAAATCCCATTGCAACCAGTACATAGACCATTTGACCGAATATCTTGACGCCTTGGGAATATTATGGAAACGAAGTTCGGGTAGCCTTGCCGAGGCGGCGCTTGAGAGTGAACATTGGAATCCGGATATTCATTACGCGGTACATACGGGCGCTTACAACGGCCTGACCCGGTATTCAGCGTTTTATGTGCATTCGGCGGAAAGCGCGTCCCCGGCTTATCTGTGCGCCGAACAGCTTAAAAAGTCGCGCGCGGACGTGTACCATCGCCCGATCTACGTCACTCAAAACCGCGAGCTTTACGAAATTATGAAGGTGTCCGCGCCATGCGTGTACGACCGGATTGCGTTCCACGACAATCTGGAGGACGCCCAGTTCCTGCACAAAAATCTGCGGCGGCTGGCGCGTTCGGCAGCGGTGGGATTCGCGGCTTATTTTAACATTCCCTTTGAGGATCCCGGCGATCCGGTCGACCGGGCGGTTTTCTCCGGCGCGCAATTTGTCGGCGCTCAAAAGGAATCAGCCGCCCCACAGCCCGTGGAAACCGAACCCTCGAATGAAGTCAGGGAGGAGCGGCAGCCAGATATTATCGCGCCGCAAGCAGAGGTTCCCCAAACGCCGGAAATAAACGTTCAGACCGAAAAAGCCGCCGAAAACCCAGAAACACCAAACCCGGAAATCGGAACCGATGAATTTAATATTTACATTGAAAACGCGCCCAGAGGAAATGCGTATGACTGGGTTGCGGAGGAATACGCCCAGTGCGAAAAATGCCGGGAAAAGAAACCCGTCGCTGAGGGCGGATTGGCGAAAGAAAACGTGACGGCGAAACAGGAAGTTGGGTCATATGGTACAACTTGCGGCTGTGAGAACGTCATGCGGCTCTACGAGGCCGAAGCCGAGGCACACCGCGCCACACGCAAGGAATATGCGGAGCTTATTAAAAAGTACAACGAAATGAGAAGTAAAAGACTGAATACAGCTTCTGAGTAATCTTAAAGTGTCTTTTGGACTTGACAACATTTCAGCGGAAATGCTACAATAACCTTGATAAATATTGTTTTGGAGATAGTTTGTCGTGTCTAAACAAACGGTATATCTGATTGTTGAACCAATTGTTTTTCAAAATCGGCTTTTATGATGGTTGGATTTTACAAAAACTTTGCCCTGCTCAATATAAACCCGCTGCTGTTCCTTTGTCATGGAACCGAACACGCGCTTCAATTCATTTTCGAGCGGGTTGGTCGTCCGGTCGGTGTGGAATGCCAAAAGATAATCGGGCGTAACTTCAAAATATCTGGCTAGCCGCTTCAAGGTTTCAAAATCCGGCTCACGTGTATTTTGAACATAACTACTTACGGTGGACGCCGCTATATTTAGTTGTTCCGCAAGCGCCTTTTGCGTTATTCCGCGTTCCTCAATCAAAGCGCGCAGTCTTTCACCGAAGTTCATTAAAAAACACCTCTCGCACATTCTATCAGGAAAGAAGGAAAATTTTTAAAACATTCGCTAAATGAGTTTTAAAAACGCAAATTGAGTGTTGCACCGAATTGAGTGTTGCACCGAACGGATAGGCCGGTTACTCAGTCATGTTTTTTATGGTTGGATTTTACAAAAACTTTGCCCTGCTCAATATAAACCATTTGCTGCTCCGCCGTCATCGAACCGAACACGCGCAGTAATTCTTCTTCCGGCAAAGTAGCTGTGAAACCTGTCTGCAACCCCAAGAGGTAGTCGGCGGAAACATCAAAGTATTTTGCCAATCGGCTCAAAGTTTCAAAATCCGGTTCGCTGCTTCCCTGCACATAGCCACCGACAGTTGACGGCGCGATATTCAAGTCGGCCGCCACCTGTTTTTGGGTTAAGTCCCGTTCCTCAATCAAAGCGCGAAGCTTGTCGCTGAAATTCATCCAACCACCCCTTTTTCCACATTTTAGAGGTAAAAGCAAGGTGTTTTGCAAAATAACGAGAAAATAGTTGATAAAACTCAAAAAGTGTTTTATAATATGGTAAACGCAGGAAATACGTGAGAGGTTTTGCAAGTGAAACATGTCAGTAAAACAGTTTTTCTTATCTCTTTGGCGGCGGTCTTACCGGTTTTAAACTCTTTGGGATTGACGGTGAGCGCGGAGGTCGCGTCAACAGGGGTGGTGGATAGCCGTCCGCTAAGCGAGGATGATTATTACCCCCAAACGTGCATCAGTTCTCCGGATGGGCAGTTTATCACGGATTTGGATTCTGACATGGAACTATTTTACACGCTGAACATTCCCGATGCCGGAAAGCTGGCCGGCGGGATGCTGCGTGTTACCATTCTGTCGGTACGCAATGACGCTTCATTACAGACAGCCGCTCTTCAAATAGCGCTCACTCAAGACGGAGTGAGGATCCCGTCGGTTACATACACGGTGGGACCGCTTTGGTCGGATTTTTGGAATGTGGATTTAACCGACTCGGCTACAAAGTACTGGATGGAAAACGCGGGGGTAACAGATGGCCCCATGACAGCCCAGCGGTCATACATGCTGCCGGTTACCGCGGGAACCAACGAATTTATTGTGACGGACGGTTTTCACACATTCAGGTTAATGGTAAACGTTGCCGGGGCGCGGCTGTCTGAAATGGTTCCGGCCATTTCAGATGTTTCCGGCGCAAATCCGCCCACCGGCGCGGGGTTCCTCCCGGTCTTGCCGGCTGTTCTGCTACTTGCCGCGGCTATTTTTGCGGCGACGGCTCGCGGAAAACGCCGCGCCTAATCCAACAAAATCGAATGAAGCGTAGCGGAGCCGCGTGGAAAAATAGGGGCGTAACCAAAAAAAGGCTACCAGGCGTCCACCCGTCAGCCTTTTTAACCTGTTATCGGTATATCTGTCAGCTATTTCAACATGCCCATAATCTCCAGCGGAGAAGCCCACTTGCCATTTTTCTTCATGGCAAAATGCAGGTGCGGATCATCGGAACACTCCGAGGGCACAATATCTACCACGCCTATTATTTTTCCGCTTTCCACCGCCTGCCCTTTCTTGACGGAAACCTCTTTGGCAAGACCCGAGTAATAGGCAATCAAATTGTTTCCGTGGTCAATTACGACGG
>JAISRF010000001.1 GCA_031273775.1 Oscillospiraceae bacterium | reverse complement strand
CATTTCGTATGCCCTGTTCGGCAAAGCGAGCGGCGGTCTCCGCAACGGCAAAATGCTCCGAAGCGATTATGCCGAAAGACGCGCGAAAACCCATGTCGATTTGGAGTTTTTATCGGGCGGAAACGTCTACCGGGTTCGCAGGGAGATAACGCCGCATATCGCCCGGACAACGGAGGAAGTCACCTACACGGACAGCGTTTCGCTGACACTGCCGGACGGTACGGTTCTTGACAGGAGCCGTGATGTTGACGCGAAGCTTCTTGAGGTGGTCGGGCTTGACCGTGATCAGTTCGCTCAAATTGTAATGATTGCCCAGAATGACTTTTTGCGTTTTCTTCAAAGCGGAACGGATGACCGTGTAAAAATCCTGCGCCGTATTTTTGGAACCGGCACACTCAAATTCTTTCAGGAAAGCTTGAAAACGCAGGCAAAAGAACAGGAGGACAGGCGCAAAGCGATACTCCGTGACTTTGAAAAACACGGAATCGACCCATACCGGCGTGACATACAGTTTGCCGAATGGGAAGAGCAAATCAAAAACGATGAGGCCGGCGTAAAACAGTCAGATGAAAAACTCGCCGAATATGACAAGGCTGCCGCCCTGCTGGCGGGAAAACTTGCTGTCGCAGAAGGGTTGAGCAAATCCTTTGCCGGCCTTGACGCGCAAAGGCTGGCGCTGGAAGTGCATAACGCCGGGCGGGAAGAAATGGCGGCTCTTTCCGCGCGAAAACAGCGCGGCGAAACAGCCTTGCGCAAGGTAAAGCCGGTCGCCGATAAAGCCGTGGAAGCGTCAAAGGCACACAAAGCCGCCGTCGCGGAGCTTGACAAAGCCAAAGCCGGTGAACAAAAAGCGAGCCTTGCTTACGAGCGGGCGGAGAAAACGCTTTCCGCGTTGCCGCCGCCGGAAACGGCGCAGTTGGCATTTGACGGACTCCGTGCGCACTGGGAACAGACCGCGGAAAAATATAAAAGGCTGACTTCTGTCCAAAACGATTATAACACGATTTGCGGCAGAATGAAAAATCTCACCTCCGCGCAGAATGAAATCGGGGTGTCAGAGACGCGGTACAAGGCTGAAAAATCAAAGTATGACGATTTATATCTGCGGTTTTTGCGGGGACAGGCCGGGCTTTTGGCGGAATCGCTGGCGGACGGACAGCCCTGCCCGGTTTGCGGCTCAAGATCGCATCCCGCGCCCGCCGCGCTTCACGGCGGGAAAGTCAGCGAAGACGCGCTTCATGATCAGCAAAGAAAAGCGGAAAGTGAAAAATTAAAATTAGAAAGAATATCTGGCGTCTGCGCGATGCTACGGGCGGAAGTTGATACGCTGAAAGAGCGTTTTCTAAAGGATTTCAGGGAGTATGTCAGAGAGGCTGTTTGGAATACGGCGCCGGATGAATTGACCGCTGTTCTTATAAAAACCAATACCCGCGCGGCAGAACTGGCGGAGAAGAAAAACGCCGCGGAATCGGCTCTTGCCGCACTGAAAAAGAATCTTGAATCCGCTGCTAAGGCACATACGGACGGCAAAGCGGAGCTTTCAGCCGCCCGCACCCTCGCCGCTGAACGCGAAAACCGGGAAAAAGAGCTGCGGGAGCTTTATGATACGGCGAAGCGTGAAGCTCAAGCGGCTCTCGCCGCCAACGGATTTTCTGACAGCGCGGGGTATGCCGCCGCGCTCATAACAGAGGATGAGCTTACCGCGCTCACAAAAAGCCTTGCCGATTATGAGGAAAACGGCAAACGAATAAGCCGCGACATCAGTCGGCTTGAATCCGAAACGGCAGGCAGGGAGCGACCGGATTTGGAAAAACTGAACGCCCAGGCCGCACGATTAAAGGCCGAGGCCGACACACTGCGTACCCGGCGCGAAAGTATGATACTGCGAATCGAAAATATTTCACGGATGCTCCGGGAACTGAAAAAGTCCGCCGAAGCGCTTGTTAAATCGGAAAAAGAATACGCCGCGCTCAAAAGTCTTTCCGATACCGCAAACGGCAGGCTGGATTTTGAAACCTACGCGCAAACGGCGTATTTTGAGCGTGTACTGCACGCCGCGAATATACGTCTGAAAGTGATGAGCCAGAATCGGTATATTCTCCTTCGCAAAGCCGAGGGCGGCGACAGGCGAAAACGCATGGGGCTGGAAATAGAAGTCGCCGACAGCTACACGGGCAAAAGCCGTAGTGCGAACAGCTTATCGGGCGGCGAATCCTTTATGGCCTCATTATCGCTTGCCCTCGGTCTGTCCGATGTGGTACAGCAAAACGCGGGCGGCATACGCCTGGACGCCATGTTCATTGACGAGGGCTTTGGTTCCCTGGACGCAGAAGTGTTGGAGCTTGCCGTTCGCACCCTTTCAGATATGGCTGGCGGAAACAGAACGGTTGGCATTATCTCCCATGTTTCCGAACTCCGCGAACGGATAGACAAACAGGTTCGCGTGGAAAAAACCACTGCCGGAAGCAAAATCAGCCTGGTTGTTTAACGCTCTTTGCGGAGCGCGAAATATAAATACAAGATCTGGAGGAGCAATACTGTGAGTAAAATTATCAAATACGGCGACAACGTGGATACCGATGTCATTATCCCGGCGCGGTACCTGAACACCATCGACAAAAAGGAACTTGCGTCCCACTGCATGGAGGATTTGGATCCGGATTTTCACAGAAAGGCAACGCCCGGCGACATCATTGCCGCGGGCAAAAACTTCGGGTGCGGTTCCTCGCGCGAGCACGCCCCAATGGTCATTAAAGAAAGCGGGATTTCACTGATTATTGCCGAAAGCTTTGCCCGCATCTTTTTCCGGAACGCCATCAATATCGGGCTGCCGATTGTGGAATGCCCAGAGGCAGCGCGGGATTTCAAAGACGGCGATGAAGTTACAGCGGATTTACAAAGCGGCGTAATTACCAACGTCACGCGGAATAAAACTTATTCCGTGCCAAAATTTCCGGAGTTTATCAACGATATTATTCAGGCGGGAGGGCTCGCCGAACTGGTTAAAACCGGACGGTTTTAACTGATTGAGAATTGAAAATTATTGTTGTGGCAAGAATTCAATTTATAATAGTCGCAAAACGACTTCACAATTCTTAATTCACCATTCTCAATTTTCCATTAAATCTATAGGGGATGCTAAACTTGAAAACTAATATTGCTTTGCTGAAAGGCGACGGAATCGGGCCTGAAATTGTGGATAGCGCAGTCGCGGTGCTCAAAAAAATCGGCGAGGTGTTTGGACACAGCTTTAACTTTACGGCGTACCCAATTGGCGGAGAGGCGCTGGATTTAACCGGTGTACCTTTGCCGGAGGAGACATTGAAAGGCTGTCTTGCAAGCGACAGCGTGCTGCTTGGCGCGGTAGGCGGCCCGAAATGGGACACGCTACCGGGCAATCTGCGACCGGAACGCGCCCTGCTGGGTATCCGCGCGGGACTGGGGCTTTACTCCAACATCCGCCCTGCCAAGTTATTTCCCGCGCTTCGGGAAGCATCGCCTCTGCGGGCTGAGCTTGCGGAAAAAGGCTTTGATTTGGTGATTGTCCGGGAACTGACCGGAGGAATATATTTCGGTGAAAGCGGACGCAGAACCGGCACAAACGGGCCGGAAGCTTATGACACCGAATGTTACAGCGAAACGGAAATCAAGCGAATCGGTCGGGTCGCGTTCAAGCTGGCGCAAAAGCGTTCCAAACGTTTGACCAGCGTGGATAAAGCCAACGTGCTGGAATCCTCGCGCCTTTGGCGGGAAGTGATGCACCAGTTAGCAGACGAATACCCGGACGTGGCATATGCTGATCTGCTGGTGGACAATGCCGCCATGCAGTTGGTGAAAAATCCTGCGCAGTTTGACGTGATGGTCACCTCCAACATGTTCGGCGATATCCTATCGGATGAAGCGTCGCAGATTACCGGTTCCATCGGGTTGCTGCCATCGTCATCGCTTGGGGACGGTACCCGCGGCATGTATGAGCCGATTCACGGTTCCGCGCCGGACATTGCCGGAACAGGCAAGGCAAACCCAATCGCCACCGTGCTTTCCGCCGCCATGATGCTCCGCGATTCATTTTTTTTGGAAAAAGAAGCAAAAACAGTTGAAAACGCCGTGGCAAATGTGTTAAACTGTGGTTACCGCACCGCGGATATCGCCGCTGGCAAGCCAGCAGAGGCGCTCTCCACCGCCGAGATGACGGAAAAAATTCTTGATAAAATTGGACAATAAAAAAAGCAGCGGGCAAGCATGTTTGCGCAAACACCAGT
>JAISRF010000232.1 GCA_031273775.1 Oscillospiraceae bacterium | reverse complement strand
TTTCCTGTTATTGTACAGCATGAGGACTATACCGGCGATAACCAGCGCCGCGACGACACCTAAAAGCACCCACACCAGCGGGTCAATTGCGTTGTTGCCCGCACGTTGGAGCCTGCCGGAAAACGCCGGTAAAAACCGTAAAAACAGATTATTCATGACACTAACCCCTCGTGATCATTTGGTGGGTTTCCCGAGGATTATCTCCGTGGCCGGAAGCCGCCGCCGCCGCGGTTGGGAGCGGGTCTGCGCGGCGCGTCGGAAATTTCGTTTTCGGGCACCGCGCCCTCGACCTCAATCAGCGCGTCGCGTCGGGAAAGGTTCACGCGACCCTGGTCGTCAATCTCAATGACCTTGACAATCACCTCGTCGCCGACCTGAACCACGGACTCCACTGTGTCCACACGGCGGATGTCCAGACGGGAAATATGCACTAAGCCTTCTTTTCCGGGCGCAATTTCCACAAACGCGCCGAAGGACATCAGGCGCGTGACCTTGCCCTTGTAAATCGCGCCGACCTCGGGGTCGTTGGCAATGGTTTCCACCATAAACAGCGCGCGTTTGCAATCCTCAATGTCGATGGCCGAAATAAACACGCGCCCGTCTTCTTCCACATCGATTTTCACGTTGCAGTCGGCACAGATTTTTTGAATCACCTTGCCGCCGGAACCGATTACCTCCCGGATTTTGTCTACATCAATCTTGGTGGAAAGCATTTTTGGAGCGTATTTGGAAAGCTCGGCGCGCGGGGCGGCAATCGCCTTTGCCATTACCTCATCCAAAATATAAAGCCGCGCTTTATACGTTTTATCCAGCGCCTCGCGGATGATTTCCGGGGTCAGACCTTCAATCTTCAAATCCATTTGAATGGCGGTAATGCCCTTGCGCGTACCCGCGACCTTGAAGTCCATGTCTCCGAAGAAATCTTCCAGTCCCTGAATGTCCACCATGGTAATAAAGCGGTCGCCTTCGGTGACCAGACCGCAGGAAATACCCGCGACCGGTGCCTTAATCGGCACGCCGGCGTCCATCAGAGCCAAGGTGGAGCCGCAGATGGCGCCCTGAGAGGTGGAACCGTTGGAGGATACCACCTCGCTGACCAGACGCAAGGAGTAGGGGAATTCTTCTTCACTGGGAATGACGGGAATCAAGGCTCGCTCCGCCAGTGCACCATGGCCGATTTCACGCCGTCCCGGGCCACGGCTCGGGCGCGTTTCGCCTACGGAATAAGAGGGGAAATTGTAATGGTGCATATACCGCTTGGTTTCCTCGTCGTCAATCCCGTCGAGTAACTGAGCATCACGCACCTGCCCTAAGGTGGCAATGGTGAGAACCTGCGTCTGGCCGCGCGTAAACAGCCCGGAACCGTGTACGCGGGGTAGAAGCCCGACCTCACTGGCCAGCGGGCGGATGTCGTCAATGCCGCGCCCGTCCACGCGTTTGCCGTCGTCCAAAAGCCAGCGGCGGACTACATATTTCTGGGTTTTGTACAGGCAATCGTCTATTTTGGCTGCCAAATCGGGGTACACGGAATCAAATTTTTCATGCGCCTCGGTATAAATGGGGGAAAGGCGTTCTTCGCGGATTCGTTTATCGTCGGTGTCCAGAGCGGTTCGGATTTTCTCAATGGCGAAGGCCTTGATTTCCTCGTACATGGCGGGGTCGGGGTCGTTGGACACGAAGCGGATTTTCTCCCGCCCGATTTCGGTGGCGATCTGGTTGATAAACGCCACTACGCGCTGATTTTCGGCGTGAGCTTTCATAATGCCGCCGAACATTTCGTCGTTGGTGACCTCGAGAGCGCCCGCCTCAATCATGGCGACCAGATTGGCAGTGGAGGCAACGGTGACGAGCATTTTGGATTTTTCCGTCTGCTCGGCGGTGGGATTGATGACGAATTCGCCGTCGAGAAGTCCCGCGACCACTGAGCTGACCGGACCCTTCCAGGGAATATTGGAGATGGAAAGGGCTGTGCTTGTCCCAATCATGGCTGCTACTTCGGGGGAACAGTCGGGATCAACGGACATGACGGTACAAACCACCGAGACATCATTGCGCATATCCTTGGGGAAGAGTGGGCGAATGGGGCGGTCAATCACGCGGGAGGCCAAAACCGCCTTTTCACTGGGGCGGCCTTCCCGCCGCATAAACGATCCGGGGATTTTGCCCACGGCGTACAGCTTTTCCTCAAAGTCCACGGACAAGGGGAAGAAGTCTATGCCATCGCGGGGTTTTTCGCTCATGGTGGCGGCACACAGTACCACCGTTTCGCCGTAGCGAACCAGACAGGAACCGCTGGCAAGCTGAGCTAACTTACCGGTTTCAATGGTGAGGGGTCTGCCCGCCAGCTCCAGCGAGAAGGTTTTACAGTTTTCGAACATTCGGAAATATTTCTCCTTCTTAATTTTAATATTCAAAACGGGGAAACGTCCGGCTTAGCAATAAATCCGATGGCCGATTGGCGGCGCCGTGTGAATCGGCCGCCCGATTTACCGCTAAAATCCGACGTTTTCCCATATTTGACAGACAGCGGGACAGAGCGCCTTTTAGCGCCCTGTCCCGGGTTTTGCTCATTTTCTGATGCCTAATTTACCGATAATGGTACGGTAACGCTCAATATCCTTCTTGGCAAGGTAATTAAGCAGGTTACGGCGGTGACCGACCATCTTCAGAAGCCCGCGGCGGGAATGATGATCCTTCTTGTGGATTTTTAAGTGTCCGGTCAACTCGTTAATGCGCGTGGTTAAAAGCGCAATTTGTACCTCCGGGGAACCGGTGTCACCCTCGTGGACGGCGTAAGTCTCAATCACGCTCTGCTTTTCTTCCTTTAACACGTTTTCACCTCAAAATAAATTTTCCTCAAAACCAAGCCCCGGGAGAGATTTCGTGCCGAAATCCGGTGAAAATACGCAAAAGCGCAAACCCAAAGCCGGGTAAAGGGAATCCGGAAGTGATTGTAACACATGTGGGTTCAAATGTAAAGAAAAAGTTTCAAATCGCGCTTACAAAGCCGTCTCCGGCAATTATAATGTGGTCGTCAAGTGCAATTCCCATTAATTCGCCGGCCTCTTTTATCCGCCTGGTGACTTCTCTGTCCTGTACGCTGATGTCCGCCGAACCGCTCGGATGATTGTGGGCTATGATGATTGAGGCGGCTCGGTCTTCTATGGCCAACGCAAACACCTCACGTGGGTGGACAAGCGAGGCGTTAAGCGTTCCCACCGTTACGGTGTGCGTGTTAATCAACCGTCTTGCCCCGTCAAGAGTGAGCAGCACGAAGTGTTCCTGCTTTTTATTTCCGATAAACTCAAACTGTTTCGCCGCTTTTTCGGCGCAATCAATCAGAGGCCGGTTTTGTTTTACAAATTTTCTGCGCCAGAACTCAAAAGCGGCAAATATGACAGTCGCCTTGGCTTCACCGATACCTTTAATCGCCTTGACATCATCAATAGTCAGTTTGTCAATACCGATTATACGGATCGTTTTGTTTAGGTTCGCCGCAATCTGTTTGAAGTCATTGCCCGGGCCGCCGCTTCCGATTACGGCTTGCAGCAATTCAAGATCCGACAAGACCTCGGCTCCTCTTTTATTTAGCTTTTCACGGGGCATATCCTGTTTGTTTGGCATAACGGTCTCCTTTGCCCTTCTTTCAAACCCATTATACCGCTTTGCCGGATAAAATCAAGGAAAAAAGAAAAATTTCCCTTGTGTTTTGGATGCGGCGCGGTTATAATAGAGGGCAAATCTTGCAAACAAAGGAAGGTCGAAAGGCGTATGCTTTCCAAAATCCCCGACAATATCGGATTTGTAACCGGGTTTGACCATGAAGTGGGCAAGGCCATGCAGGCGGAGCTGGATCGCCAGCGGCGCAATATTGAGCTGATTGCTTCCGAAAATTTCGTGTCCCCGGCGGTAATGGCGGCGATGGGCACCGCGCTCACCAACAAATATGCCGAAGGATACCCCGCCAGGCGTTATTACGGCGGGTGCCAGTGCGTGGATGTGGTGGAAGATATTGCCCGAGAGCGCGCAAAAAAGCTGTTCGGAGCCGGCCATGCCAATGTCCAGTCCCATTCGGGCGCTCAGGCGAATCAGGCGGCTTATTTCGCGTTTCTGAAACCCGGCGATACCGTGATGGGTATGAACCTCGCCCACGGAGGGCACCTGACCCACGGTTCCCCGGTGAATATGTCCGGAGCGACCTACAATTTCGTGCCCTACGGCGTGGACGAAAATGGATTTATCAATTATGACCGGCTGCGCGAAATCGCCAGCCAATGCAAGCCCGCCATGATTGTCGCGGGCGCGAGCGCGTACCCACGCGCTATCAAATTTGACCTCATGTCCGATATCGCGAAAGAGGTCGGCGCGCTGTTTATGGTGGATATGGCACATATCGCGGGTCTGGTGGCGGCTGGTCTGCACCAAAGCCCGGTGCCCTTTGCCGACATTGTGACCACTACCACGCATAAAACCCTGCGCGGCCCCCGCGGCGGTATGATTCTGTGCAAAGAAGAACACGCGAAAGCAATAGACAAGGCTGTGTTCCCCGGTTCTCAGGGAGGCCCGTTGATGCATATTATCGCCGCCAAAGCCGTATGTCTGGGCGAGGCTCTGGAGCGGGGCTTCCGGGAGTATCAGGGGCAGATTTTGAAAAACGCGCAGGCGTTGGCTTTGGGACTGAAAAAGCGCGGGCTTAATCTGGTCTCCGGCGGCACAGACAACCATTTAATACTACTTGATTTGCGCGGAACCGGCGTGACCGGCAAGGAACTGGAACATCGTTTGGATGAGGTATATATCACCGCCAACAAAAATTCCATCCCAGGCGACCCGGAAAAGCCCTTTGTTACAAGCGGTCTTCGGTTAGGCACCCCCGCGGCGACCTCACGCGGCCTGAAAGAAGCGGACTTTGATTCGATTGCCGCCTTTATCTATTTGGCTGTCACCGATTTTGAAAAAGAAGCGGATGGTATTAGAGACGGCGTAAATGCCATTTGCGAAAGGTACCCGCTGTATGAGTAGACCTCTCGCCGACCGGTTGCGTCCCCAGACGCTGGAGGAAGTCTTCGGCCAGCGTCACCTTTTGGCTCAGGGACGCCCGCTTTGGGCCATCATCAAATCCGGCCGGATTCCCAACCTTATCTTTTACGGCCCCTCCGGCGTGGGAAAAACCACCGTTGCGGGCATTATCGCCGCGCAGACGAATAAACGGCTTCACCGGCTTAACGGCACCACTGCCTCGCTCTCCGACATCCGTGAAATCGTTTCGGAAATTGATACCCTTACCGCGCCAAACGGGATATTGCTCTATTTGGATGAAATTCAATATTTTAATAAAAAGCAGCAGCAATCACTCTTGGAGTTTATTGAAAACGGTGATATCACGCTGGTTGCGTCCACCACCGAAAACCCACATTTTTATATTTATAACGCCGTACTTAGCCGTTCCACCGTGTTCGAATTCAAAAGCCTGACGACCGAGGACGCCTTCCAGGCCGTGACCCGGGCGGTGGAATTTTTAAGCCGGGAATCCGGGCAGGTCGTAAAAATAGAAGAGGCTGCCGCAAAACGCATCGCCTTTTCCTGCGGCGGGGACGTCCGCAGAGCAATCAATGCCGTGGAAATATGCGTTCTTGCCGCGCCGATCAGGCAGGACGCCATTCTCATCACCGCCGATTTGGCTGCCGAGCTCACCCAAACGGGCGGCATGAAATATGACCGCGCGGGCGATGAGCATTACGACATTGTTTCCGCGTACCAAAAATCCATGCGTGGCTCCGACCCGGACGCAGCTCTGCACTACCTTGGTCGCTTGCTGGAAGCGGGAGATTTGCCCTCCGCCTGTCGCCGCCTGATGGTATGCGCCTGTGAAGACGTGGGGCTTGCCTACCCGCAAATTATTCCCATTGTGAAAGCGTGTGTGGACGCGGCGTTTATGCTTGGTCTGCCCGAGGCGCGAATCCCCCTTGCCGACGCCGTGGCGCTGGTGGCGTCTTCCCCGAAATCCAATTCCGCGTACCTCGCCGTGGACGAAGCGCTGGAGGATATCAGAAAAGGCTTGGCCGGCCCAATTCCGCGCGCATTGCAGAACAAGCATTTTGACGGCGCGGATCACGAAAATAAAGGTCAATTTTATCAATACCCGCACGATTTCCCTAAATCTTGGGTAAACCAGCAATATCTTCCTGATTCAATAAAGAACAGGAAATATATGCGTTTTGGGGATAATAAAACCGAGCGCGCATTTTCCCAGTATCTTGAATCAATCAAACGGTAAAGGCGATTGTTAATCCTCCGCCAAAGACATAATCGTCCGCAAATCGTAGGGAGGGAATATTTTTTCCGTCCGAAAAAGAAAGAGGCAATAAGCAATGTATTATCCGTATCCGCCCCCCATGTATCCCCGGCAGTGGGTTGTCCCGCCTCCGCCCACGCCGGAAGAACTGGAAAGAAAGGAAATAAGGCGCGCGGGCAATCTTTTGGGCTGGGGGTTATTGGCGCTGACCCTTATTTCGGTCGCGTTTTCGTTGGTAATCGGCCTGGTCGTTGTTATAAACGAGGATTTCGGCGTTTGGATTAACGGTGTTTTGAACGATGCTTTCGGTCAGTTGGCGTTTAACGTTGCCTTGACCGTCCCCGTGTTTACCATTCCGTTTTACTTTGCCGTCCGGACGTTGCAAAAGGACGG
Source organism: Oscillospiraceae bacterium (assembly GCA_031273775.1). Lineage (GTDB taxonomy): Bacteria > Bacillota > Clostridia > Oscillospirales > Acutalibacteraceae > JAISRF01. The sequence goes on along the minus strand of JAISRF010000232.1, from coordinate 16,715 downwards.
GAGACAAGGGATTCTGCTTTACGGCAAACCGAAAACACAGGCGCTCGCTCCGGTTTTGTGCGTGGCGTTGGGGCTGTGTATGCTGGGCAATTTCGCCACGGATATCCTTTACCAAATTTTAAACACGGTTCATCTGCCACCGTACGCGCCGGAGCTCAGCGTCCCGCCGGGTTGGGAAGGCAAGGTGTTTTTTGCCATTTCCGTGGCGGTTTGTCCCGCGCTGGTAGAGGAATTCGCTTTCCGCGGCGCCATATTGGGCGCTTTGCGCAAACACGGCGACCTGCCTGCCATTTTCATCTCCGCCATGTTTTTTGCCGCTATGCACGGCAACATGGTTCAGGCGCCTTTCGCGTTTATTGTGGGCATAGGCCTGGGCTGGGCGGTCTGCGTAACCGAATCGGTCTGGACGGGCGTTATCATCCACTTCATCAATAATTTTATGTCCTGTCAGTTTTCATATTTGGAGGGCTATGTTGATGACAACCGGCTTTATATTTACATGACCGTTTATGCAATAGCGTTGCTCTCGCTGGGGATCATTGGGCTGGTCATTTCCGCGCCCGACCACGATTTTTTGAAGCTGAGGCGGGGCACAGAGCTGCTTTCCGACAAGCAAAAAATCGGGGCATTTCTAAAGGCACCCGCCGTGGTGGTTGCATCGATTCTGTTCAGCCTGACTCTGTTCTTCTCGCTGTTTTACGCGCCGTTGCAGGAGCTGATGAACAGCTTGACCGAATACAGCAATTCTCTTTACTGATGCGCGATATTGATTTTATGCGTCAGGCACTCGCGCTTGCCCGCGAGGCGGCGCTGGGCGGAGAAATCCCCGTGGGCGCGGTGGTGGTGCAAGACGGGAAAGTTGTAGGGAGAGGCCGCAACCGCCGGGAAACGGAACAGAACGCCCTCTGCCACGCCGAAATCCTTGCCATTGACGATGCCTGCAAGCGTTTGGGCTGGCGGCTTTCAAACTGTACCTTGTATGTCACGTTGGAACCCTGCCCCATGTGCGCCGGAGCCATCATAAACGCCCGGATTAAACGGGTGGTGTTCGGCGCGGCGGATAAAAAATCCGGATGCTTCGGTTCACTGTGCGACCTTTCACGATTGCCTTTTGATTCTCGCCCCGATTTGTTTTACGGAGTGCTGGAGGAGGAGTGCCGGAAAATTTTGGAAGAGTTTTTCGCCGAAAGGCGAAAAGGAAATGAGAGTCAAGAAGGAAATTTAGCGTGAAAAGCTTTATACTGATTGCAGTTATGAAGGGGAAAAAAGTAGTTTCCGGAAAGGCTTATTGGTAACTATTAGTTATTATCCACGGCCTGAATGAACCTAATCCGCCAAATAAATCTATAATCCCCCAACAGGTTTCGCGGGAAATTTCGTGGGACAACCTTTATTCTTAATGAAGATATAGAGAGGTTGTTCTGTTTTTTTATACCAACCCGAAAGGAGAAGACGATACATCATGCCGGTGCGAATCGAAACTAACGGCGAAGTGGTCACCGCTTATCTGGAGGGTGAGCTTGACCATCATTCGGCAAAGGCTATCCGCGAGGAGGTGGATATGGCAATCTTCAAGGATTCCCCCACCCTGCTGGTGCTGGATTTCCGCGACATCACCTTCATGGACAGTTCGGGAATCGGACTGATTATGGGACGGTACCGGGTAATGTCCGGGCTGGGGGGCGAGGTGCACGTCGCCAACCCTTCTCCGCAGATTGCCAAGGTGATGAAGCTTTCCGGGCTTGACCGCCTCGCTCAAATCAACCCAGCAATGAAAGGAAGCAAAGCGCAATGAATGTTGTAAACGAGATGAAGCTTGACATACTCTCCCGCTCTGCGAACGAGAGCTTCGCGCGGGTGGCGGTGGCGGCGTTTGTCGCCCAGCTTGATCCCACCATTGAGGAAATCAGCGACATTAAAACGGCGGTTTCGGAGGCGGTAACCAACTGCATCGTCCACGGTTACGCCGAAAAATTAGGGCGGATTTACATAACCGTTCGGTTGACGGATACCGGCGCGGTGCAGATTAAAATCCGAGACGCCGGCTGCGGAATTTCCAACATCAAGCAGGCGATGGAACCGCTGTTTACAACCGCGGGCGGCGAGCGCGCGGGTTTGGGCTTTGCCGTCATGCAAAGCTTTATGGACAAGGTGTCCGTCCGCTCTAAAGTCGGTTCCGGCACCACCGTTACCCTGACAAAGCACCTTGCCCTGCGTGTTAAAGCCAATGGATAGCGCCGTAATCAACCTCTCTGCCCAAAGTCGTGGAGCATCTTTTGAGGAATCACCCAAAATGTCGGAACATTTAACCCAAAAAAGAATAAACAACAAGGAAGCCGACGAGCGCGGCACGTTTATCGCGCAGAATTTGGGGCTGGTACATTCCTGCTGTCACCGATTCACGGGGCGCGGCATGGAATACGATGACCTGTATCAGGCGGGATGTATCGGGCTGATTAAGGCGTATGATCACTTTGACAGTGATCGCGGGCTGTGCTTTTCCACCTACGCCGTACCGGTTATCTTAGGTGAAATCCGGCGGTTGTTCCGGGATGGCGGAACGGTCAAGGTGGGACGCACCCTGAAAGAGCTTTCTTTGAAAGCCACGCGCGAAAAAGAGCGAATGACCGCTCTGCTTGACCGTGAACCCACCATTGGCGAGTTGGCTGAACGGTTGGGTATTTCGCCGGAAGAAACGGCCCAGGCGCTCACGGCCGGAATGCCCGCGCTTTCCCTGACCTGCGAGGACGAGGACGGAAAAAGTGAATTCGACCTTGCCGAAAGCGATCAAAGCGAAAAAATCACCGATTCCATTGCCCTCAGTTCGGTGATGGCCAAGTTGCCCCAAAATGACCGCGAGCTGATTTTGCTGCGGTATTACCGGCGCAAAACCCAGACCGAAACCGCCAAGGAACTCGGCATGACGCAGGTACAGGTGAGCCGGCGTGAAAAACGCATTTTAGGGGAACTGAGGAAACGACTTTCGAGCTAACGCGTCTCGCAGGGCGCAATCAAGCCATTGGTGCGGCACCGGAAGCTGTCGTTAATCGGATACAGCATCCGGCGATTTTTCCGTGGCTTTGAATCAATAAGTATGAGGGCAGCAAAAATAAAAGTTGTAATTTTCCGTGAATCCGTTTATAATAGTTTTTAGTTGAAAAAATTCATTGAAAAATCGGGGTGTGTGCTTTGGGTTGGTCCGCGCTTAAGGCGTTCATGGGCGGCGATATTCAAACCGGCGTGATTATTTTGATGTCCGGTGTTTTTGTCCTGTTTGTTTCACTTTCCTTTCACGAGTGCGCCCACGCGTTTATCGCCAACAAGCTGGGCGACCCCACGGCGCTTTACAGCGGTCGAATTACCATGAACCCATTCAAACACCTTGACCCTTTTGGTTCTCTGCTGATTCTGACCGTGGGATTTGGGTGGGCTAAGCCTGTGCCGGTTAACACGCGAAATTTCCGCCACCCTCGCCGCGACATGGCGCTCACCGCCCTTGCGGGGCCCGCTTCCAACCTGATCCTTGCGTTTGTTTCGCTGCTGATTCTTTATATCATCTGGGCGGTTTCGGGTATCCCGAATTCAGATTTCCTACAAAATCTCAACACGTTTATCGGCGCGTTCGTAGGAATTAATATCAGCCTTGCCATCTTCAATCTCGTTCCCATACCGCCGCTTGACGGTTCCCGAATCTTGACTTATTTCCTTCCTGACCGGGCGATTGACACGCTGCAACGGCTTGAACCGTTTTTTCCCTTTATTTTAATGTTCATAATGATTTCCGGCACGCTTTCCACACCGATCTGGGTTGTTTCGGGTTGGGTTTACGACGGCTTCAGCGCGCTTTTGGGTTTGATATTCAGGCCCTTCTTCTGAACGCGTGCTGCCCGGCGCAAGGAATTAGGGGGTTGGTAAATGGAAAAACCGTCCTTTCATCTGGATTGCTTCGAAGGTCCGCTGGACTTGCTTTTGCATCTGATTATCAAAAACAAGCTGAACATAACCGATATCCCAATTTCGGAGCTTTTGCGCCAGTACCTTGAATATATTGACTTCGCCCGTGCCCAGGAATCACAGACCGGCATGGAAATCGCCAGCGAATTTCTGGAAATGGCGGCGCGGTTGCTACACATTAAAACCTTAATGCTATTGCCCCGGCGTGAGGAGGCGGAGGAACTCCGGCGGGAGCTGACCGGGGAATTGATTGAGTACCAGGCCTGCCGCGAGGTTGCGACTAAGCTGGGGGGAATGACGGCAGGTTTCGGGACATTTAAACGCAAACCTTTAGAGCTTGACCCCGAGAAGACTTACAACTGCTTTCACGAGCCTTTTGAGTTAGCGGACGCCTACGCCGCGGCCGCGGGGCGGGGTATGAGGCGTCTCCCACCGCCGGTAACGGTGTTCAAGCCGCTGGTTACACACAAAATTGTTTCCGTTACCTCCCGTATTGTGTTTATTCTGCGAAAAATGCGGACAAGCAGCCGTGTACTTTTTTCCGATTTATTTCATAAAAACGGCGACCGTTCCGAATCCGTAGCCACCTTTTTGGCGGTGCTGGAATTAATAAAAGCGGAGCGTCTGCGGGTTGACGGCGACGGCAGCAAGGCGAAGATTTCGTTAATAACCAAATTGGGGTGATTTTTTGGATAATAAAACTGCCGCGGCCGCCGTAGAAGCCGTGCTGTTTGCTTGCGGTGACCCTGTCACCATTTCCCGCCTTTCCGATATTTTAGAGTTGGAAGTCGAAGAAGTCAGCTTGATTGCCGATATGCTTGCCCAGAGTTACAAAAAGCGCGGTTCCGGTCTGCGTCTTCTGCGGTTGGGAGATAACCTGCAAATGTGTACCCATGAAGATTTCGCGGCTTTTGTCCGTGCCGCGCTTGTTTTGCGCCGGAACACCCCGCTTTCTCAGGCGGCGCTGGAATGTTTGGCGGTTATCGCGTACAATCAGCCGGTAACCAAGGCATTTGTGGAACAGGTTCGCGGTGTGGATTGCTCCGGCGTGGTGAATTCGCTGGCGGAAAAAGAGCTGGTGGAAGAGCGCGGACGGTTGGACGCGCCGGGACGTCCGCTTTTATATGGCACCACCGCCAATTTTTTGCGTTGTTTCGGTCTGACCGCGTTAGAGGATTTGCCAAAGGTGGATCTGCCAAATGAGGAAATCCCTCAGCAGGAAGAAATGGTATTTGAAGTTGACGACTGAAATGAAGGTGTAATGGTGTATTGGTGGTTTTTATTGATTATTCCCGCTTTGGTTTCGCTTTTGATTTGCCTGCCCGTCACGCTGGAAATCCTTCTGTTCGATTCACTTTCCGTCACCTTGAAAATTCTCTTTTTCAAAATAAAGTTAAGTCCAAAATCGCCCAAAGAGAAAGCTAAACACGCTAAATCCTCCCAGCTGGAAGAAGAAAAGTCCGGGCAAAAAAAGAAAAAGCCCGGCCTTGGGGCGTGCTTCAAATACCGGGTAAAACACGAAGGTATTTTGTCCGTGATTTCAGATATCCGGGATGCGGTTTGCATAGTCGCTGAAAAATTGAAAACACTACTTTCACATGTTTCCATTCACCCCCTTGACTTAAAAATCGCCGTTGCCGGGGAGGACGCCGCCGAAGCCGCGCTCACAGCCGGGCGCCTGAACGCCGCCCTGTTCCCCATGCTTGGAATTTTGTACTCGGCGGTAAAACCGGAACCTCCGGACGTTTTGATTCTGCCCCGCTTTGACGTCAGCGAAACACGCGTTTATTTTCATACAAGAATTAGCCTCGCCCCTGTTTTTTTGTTGTGCCTCGCCCGCCCGGCATTAAAATTTATAAAGCTGTTCCCGGCGCCGCCTGTTAAAATTTAAAAATCTGGAGGAACTGAAAATGAGCACCGAAAACAATATCCAGGGTATTCTGGACGCCACGCTTGAAAAAATGAAGGTCATATCCGACGCGGACACCATCATCGGCCAGCCGATAGCACTGCCCGATGGTGTGACTGTCATCCCCGTTTCAAAGGTCACAGTCGGCTTTGCCTCCGGCGGCGCCGATTTCCCTTCTAAATCCATCAATCAAAAGCTGTTCGGCGGCGGAACCGGCGCGGGCGTTACCATTTCCCCTGTGGCTTTTATTGTGGCTTCCGGCGGCGACGTGAAGATTTTGCAGGTGTATAAGGAAGCCTCCACCGCTGAACGCGCCATCGCGCTGGTGCCCGATTTATTCGATAAAATCGGTTCGCTGTTCAAAAAAGATAAGAAAAGTAAAGAAGAAAAGCCTGAGGATTCCGCAACGCTGTAACTTGTGCTCTGCGGAGCGCCAATTCCCTCAGCCGGATAAATCGGAATATCCCCGCCTGTCCGTACCATATAATCCTATTAGATTATATCGGAACGGGCGGGTGACGGTTACGAAAAAAAGAATCATATTCACGGCGGTTTTAGCCCTTTTCGCGGTTTATCTTCCTGCGGGGAGCGCAGAGGCCGTGGGCAGCGCGCCGGGCGTTTCCGCAAAAGCGGCGGTACTGCTGGAACCGGTGACAGGCAAAGTGCTTTTTGAAAAGAACGCGTACGAGAGGCGTTCCATGGCGAGCACCACCAAAATAATGACGGCGTTAATCGCCTGTGAAGCCGGCAACCTTGACAGAGATATTATCACGACCCCGGAAATGGTCAATGTGGAGGGCACCTCCATGGGTCTGCAAGCGGGTTATTCCGTGTCACTGGAAACGCTGATTTTCGGTATGATGATAACCTCCGGTAACGACGCCGCTAATACAATTGCAACAGTGCTGGGCGGCACTCCTGATGGTTTTACGAAGCTGATGAACGAGCGCGCTGCAAAAATCGGTATGACCCAAAGCCACTTTATAACCGCCAGCGGTCTGGACGACGACGAGCATTATTCCACCGCTTATGACATGGCGCTTCTGGCGCGGGAAGCTATGAAAAATCCGTTGCTGCGCAAGGCGGCGTCCGCGAAATCGGTCACCTTGAAATACGGCAATCCTCCCGTTCCCCGTACGCTTTACACCCACAATCGGATGCTTAAGGAGTACGGAGGCGCAATCGGGATTAAGACGGGATTCACCAAAAAATCCGGGCGTTGCCTGGTTTCCGCCGCCCAGCGCGAGGGCGTTGAGCTTATTGCAGTTACTCTGTCCGCACCGGACGACTGGAATGACCATACCGCTATGTTGGATTACGGATTCGCAAAAGTAAAGTTTCAAACCTTTACAACTGATTTGAGCAGTACAACTCTCCCGGTTGCCGGCGGACAAAAGGCGACGCTTACGCTCACGACCGAAAGTGCCGGCGCGCCGGTTATTGATGTTTCAAACGCGAAAGTCACAAAGACCGTAACCCTGCCCCGTTTTGTGTACGCGCCGGTAGAAAAGGGTCAGCCGCTGGGAAAAATCACTTACAAAATTGAAAATGTGACGGTGGCGGAATCGCTGATTACGGCTGCTGAAACAGTTGACATAAAGCCAAACGAAAATCGAAATACGGACGATGTTTTGAACTGGTTAAATATTCTAATCGGTGTAAAGTAAGAGAGGTTTATAGTGGTAGAAAATGTAAGGATTCACAAGTATCTTGCCGATTGCGGCGTAGCTTCCCGCAGGGGTTCGGAGGAGCTTATCCGCGCGGGAAAGATCAAAGTCAACAACCGCCCTGCCGAAATCGGACAGTTGATAAATCCCAGGCGAGATACCGTTGTTGTGAACGGTAAAAAGGTGATTTTCCGAAAAAATCAAATTTACATCATGTTGCACAAGCCCCGCGGGTACGTGACCACGCTTAGCGACGAGCTTGGCCGGAAATGCGTAAAAGATTTGCTGTCCGGCGTAGACGGCCGGGTATTTCCGGTTGGCAGATTAGACAGAGAATCCGAAGGGTTGTTGCTTTTAACCAATGACGGCGCGCTGTCCAACGCCGTTACCCACCCGGCGGCGCACATCTCCAAGGTGTACCGCGTAACCGTTCCTGCGGAAGTGTCAGACGAACAGGTAAAGCGGCTTTCGGCAGGCATTGATTTAGGCGACGGGAAGCCGCCCGCCTTAGCCCAAACCAGAGTGCTGGAGAGAACACCCGACCGAACCGTTTTGCAAATGACGCTGTTTGAGGGGCGAAACCGCCAAATCCGACTGATGCTTTCCGGGCTGGGATTGGAAACCGCGCGGCTGAAACGTTTATCCATCGGCGCTGTAAAGCTGGGGATGCTCCCGCCCGGCAAGTGGCGGGAGTTAATGCCGCGGGAGGTCGAAAGCCTAAAGAAAGCCGCGGAGGTCGCGCAATGATTACACTTTCGCCGATTGAGTTTAATAAGAAGCCGAAGTGGCTTTCCCGGCTGGAGAAAGCGTATAACGCAGAAATTACCGTCATGTGCGCCTCGGAAAACGGACAAGCCCTGGGATATGCGCTTTTTTGTGTGGACGGCGAGATTTGTAAAGTGTTGTTGCTTGCCGGAACTGATGGAAATCCGTTAGAAGATTACGAATTGGCCGATGGGTTGTTGCGAGCCTGTTTGAACACGGCGCGGCGGCAGGGCTGTGATCGGGCAGTGTGTGTAAAGGATTATGGCTTGTCGGACCCTCCGGCGGAGGGTGAGTTTGATATTGAGGATTATTTGTGGGGCGGAAGCTGCGCCATTTAGAAAAACGTTACTATTCACGGCATGATTAGAGGCACAACAAAAATCACCCAGCATGACGGCAGTCAGGGCGTTGTGCACATTCGGATATGGAGTTGCGCGGGGGCGAGAATGTCTATTTAATAAATGATTGGGTCTAATTCCCCGCCCCTTGGGGCGTACCATAACCGAGAACCGTGCCCGGATAATACCACGATAAAATCTCATCAAATTTGCTGCCTTGCAGCGCCATATATTGTGCCCCGCTTTGGCTCATCCCCACGCCGTGCCCGAATCCGCGCACGGTGAACGTCAGTTTACCCTCCGCGTATTCCAAATCAAAATTGGCCGAGCGCAACCCGAACGCGGCTCGGATTTTCTCCCCGGAAAACACCTGTCCGCCAAGGGTATACGCCGTTACCGTACCTGACGGAGAACGTTCGGGGGCTTTTTGCACAAACGCCGACGGGTCGCCGGACAGGGTCAGTCCCAGCGCCTTTGTCTGTTCAATAAACTCGTCCGGCGCATAATCCTTGGTGGAAAGGTACTGCTTGGACAGCAAATCACCAATGCTTTCCACCGGGGTTAAGTACGGATACATCTCTCCCCACATGATCTGGGATGATTCCGTCCGCCCCGAGGACGTGTCGTGGTAAACCGACAAAATGATGTCGCCGTTATAAAGCAACAGTTTGTCCTGCACGGAGGCGACCGCATCCTCAATTTTTTGCGCGTACTTGATGTAATAAACCTCGCCCCACTGCGATTTTGCCGTTTCCTTACTTAAAAAGCGCTGATCCACATTGGGGTCATCAGAAATGTCCGCGCCCGCCAGCTCCGGCGGGTTGTCCATTTTGTATTGCCTTTGCCGCCAGAGCGCGAATGTATGCGCTGCCACCGCCTGCGCCTTTAGCGCTTCTTCTTCAAAGGAGGCTAACATTTCCCCCGCGACCACTCCCCAAAGATAATCACGGGTGCTTACATTCACCACCTCGCCGGTCGATTTTAACAGTACCTTAACTCCCGGATCCTTTCCTGACGGCGGTCTTGTCACGGGTGGAGTTTCGCCGTCCTCGCCGGCGCGTTGCCCCCTGACCGCGGCGAGCGGCATCAATAACATAGAAATAAACAGCGTGATTGCGGTGAATAAGTACAATTTTTTCATGATTACATGTTCTCCTTGACTTTATCTCATATTTGTAGTAAAATACGGTGGAATGACCTTGCGTTCGTGATTCAAAATGAGGAGGTTTCGCCTATGCTCAGCCAAAAGCCCGCAATGGATGCCTTGTCCAGTTTATGCGAAGAATTTCGAAAAAATAACCACATAGATCCGGCGGACTATGAGAAATACCAGGTGAAACGGGGACTCCGCAATGCGGACGGTTCCGGGGTTGTGGCGGGGCTTACCAGTGTCTGCAACGTCCACGGCTTTGTGATCAGCGAGGGTGAGCGCCAGCCTCAGGAAGGTCAACTCATCTACCGCGGCATCAGCATTGAAGATTTTGTTGAAGGTGCGCGCGCGGAAAACCGTTTCGGGTTTGAGGAAGCTATCTGGCTACTGTTTTTCGGTCATCTTCCTACAACTGCCCAAATTCAGGCGTTTACGGAACTTTTGTCACACCGCCGCGAGCTCCCCGATTCTTTCAATGAGGACATCATTATAAAAGCCTCGTCACCCAATATTATGAACAAGCTCCAGCGGAGCGTTCTGGCGCTTTATTCCTACGACCCCAACCCGGAAGACATGAGCATGGAGAATATCATCCGCCAGTCTATTGACTTAATTGCCCAGATTCCGACCATGATGGTGAATTCATACCAGGTGAAACGACACAATTACGACGGAGAAACCATGTTTTTCCACGCTCACGATCCCAAACACACCACGGCGGAGCATATCTTGTCTTCCCTTCGGTATGACCGTAAATTTACGGACGCGGAAGCGAAACTGCTGGACATGTGTCTGACACTCCACGCGGAACACGGTGGCGGTAACAACTCTACGTTCGCCGCGCGTGTGCTGTCCTCCTCCGGTACTGATACATATTCCGCCCTTTCCGCGGCAATCGGATCGTTAAAGGGTCCCAAGCACGGCGGCGCGAATATAAAGGTGATGGAAATGCTCGGTTATATCAAGGCTGAAGTTAAAGATATTCATGATCGCGATGAGATCGCGGCATTTCTGGGCAAACTCATCCGCAAGGAAGCCGGAGATCGTTCCGGACTGATTTACGGTATGGGGCACGCGGTGTATACGTTAAGTGATCCGCGCGCTAAAATCCTGCGTGAAAACGCACGCGCTCTGACGGCCGAAAAGAATTTGGAGGACGATTTTGCCCTGCTGGAAGCCGTGGAAGAACTGACCCCACAGGTGTTTTTCGAGGAAAAATCCGCTTCTAAGACTGTGTGTGCCAACGTGGATTTATATTCCGGGTTGGTTTACAAATCGCTGGGTATACCGGAGGATTTGTACACGCCCATCTTCGCTGTCGCGCGAATGGCAGGCTGGTGTGCCCACCGGATTGAGGAAGTGCTTTCAGGCGGCAGAATCATCCGCCCGGCATATAAGGCGGTTTCCGGGCTGAGAGAATATGTTCCGACTAAGAGCCGGTAACTAAGAATTTTGCGATTCTTCATTCTCAATTTAAAAAATCCGGAGGTTTCTGTGAAGGTTCGTTCGCTTTTGGTGTTTTCCTTTTTAGCGCTACCCTTTATGCTGGTGGTGCGTATGTTCCAGTATGCCGTTTTAACCGAACCGCAGACCGGATTTTATTTTCCGAAGTATGTGGCTTGGGGTACTGTAATCTTCACGGCGTTTGTTTTGATTTCCGCGGCTTATATCCTGATTTCGCGCTTTATCCTGAAAGTCCGCCACACGCTGCCCGCGCGTTCGCGCGGGCTTTTTGCGGGTAACGCGTTTATGGCGGTGGTCATGGGTTACGAAGCGCTGGCTGCCGCCGTGTGGGTAATGCTGAATTATCGAACCCAGTCGCTGGTTTATACAGGCGGGAATGGCTGGAACAAGACGCTGCCGGCGGTATTTTCTGCCGTGGACTGGGGCGGTCTGCTGCTTGCCGTGTTTGCGGCGCTTTCCGCCGTGGGCTTTGTGTTTGAGGCTCTGCGGTACAAAAAAAGCGCCCAGCCGAAGTCACTGCTGACCGTCCCGCCCGTGCTATGGTCCATTATGAAGCTTTCACTTTGTTTCATCCGCAGCACCGGGCTGGCTAGTATTTCCGAAAACCTGTTCGATACGCTGTTTTTGTGTCTGTTAACGGTGTTCTGGTTGCTCCACGCCCGCATTGCGGCGGGAATCGGGCGGGATACCACCGTGAAATGGGTGTACGGCGTGGGGCTTTCCGCCACACTGTTCGGCGTGGCCGCCGCCATCCCCCGCCTGTTTATTTTAATTGCGCCCCGCCTGTTGTTTACCACGGCGGACATAGACAGTATCCTGCGGAATTCAGAATCCTTCGACCCGGTGTTTCTGGCAGTCTGCGTGTACATTCCGCTTTTTTTGATTGTGCTTGGTCGGAGACCAAAGGCTCAGAGGTAGCGCCGGATCAAATAATGGCTCAGCGATATTGCGATTGAACGCGGCGTTGATGTTGATTCGGGGAACGGTGCAGCTTTAAAAAACGTAAATTCCCAAAGTAAACGCAACAATAGCTCAGGATGTTGCGTTTACTTTGGGAATTTACGTAGGTAACATTATTCCACAGTCTGAGGGCATTTTCTGCAAAATCCACCATAACCCCGGTTTTGACCAGCTGTTTTACTGATTAAAAAAAAATTGAAAATGACAACTTCAGGGATTGAAAAACGCCGGGATTCAGTTCATACTTTATATTGTTGAAGTACCTAAAAGTTTTAAAGTTTTAGGAAACCACTTGCAATTTCAAAGGGGGTGAATCATAAAAGGCGTAAAAACCACCGCAATAACGCCAAAATTTATGACCGGAAAGAGGTGAAACTTTATGGTTAAGCATTGCCAACATCAAAAAAGCCGACCGAAAATCAGGTTCCTAAAACAGCTGTTTCTGCCCGGGGTTGCCCTTTTGCTGTTTTGCGTTCTCTGTGTCGGCGGTACGCTGATGATCTTCCTTGCGCAGTCCGATCAGGCCACCAACACATGGTCTACTACGGGTATGGCGGTTCAGCTCTGGGAATCTGGTGAGCAGGGAGAAAGCTCAATCCCCGAAACCCTTGTCACCGACGTTGACCCGGACGGTTTATGGGATGTACCAACGGATACGGCCGCAGGCGTTTTTAAGGGAATTGATTTCGCGGCGCTCACTCCCGGCAGTTCTTTCACGAAAACCCCTTATCTCCGCAATCCCCAGTGGTACAAGGAAACGGCCTCCGGTGCGCAAATACCCAGCTCAAATATGTTTGTCCGTGTGCTGGCGAAGTTTTATGTATGGGATTCAGCGGGAACTCTCGTGTCCGATACGGTAGGCGGTGTCTCAACCGCGGATCTGTTCGGTTGTTTGCGCGATGGTACCGGCTGGGTGTTCGTGCCCCCAAGTGCAGATAACGGTTATGTCGGTACATATTATTACGGCACACAAACCGGCGAAGGCGAACCGGAGACTGCGGCGCTGACCGTGCTTGCGCCTGGCGTCTCCACCACCCCTGTTTTTACCACGGTCCGACTTGACGCGGACGCTCCGTCGGCGCTGGCGGGCAAGCGGATTTCGCTCACGCTGACGGCGCAGGCAGTTCAGTCCAACGGAAACGAGGGAACGCCTTTCTCGGGCGCGTTCTCCACGGCTTTCGGCGGAACTCTCTCGTCTTATATCACGGTGCCGACGGTGATGAACCCGGCGGATTCAAGCGCTGCCGCGGCGTCATCGGTTGACAGTCAGCATCCGTAGTTGACAGTTGACATTTGATCCCGACGGTCCTTACGATGCGTTTGACAACGCGAGCACCCCCACCCAATTCGCCGGCGTGGATTTCGCGCCTTTGCTTCCCGGTGAGGCCATCAGCAAATCCCCGATGATCCGCAATCCCATGAACTACAAACTGGCTGATAAAACCACGGCAATCCCCGGCACAGACGCTTATGTCCGTCTGCTTGCCAAGTTCTATATTTTCGACGCGGAAGGCAAAGACCTTTTCGATCCCGCTAACGCTTTGGATACAACCGTTACCGCGGAAAAAGCCGCGCTTATCGCCCACGTTATCGAAAAGACCTCAGCCACAAACGCGACCGATGCTCTCACCTTACTCGCCAGCATCGGCACTTATACCACGGTTGAGACCGACTGGACAGCGACGGCGGTTGATGCCAACGGCGTGAACATCCTCACATATGGTAGTGTCGTCGCCCCCGGTACAACAACACCCGCGGCTTTCGGGGTTCTTACATTCCCGTCGTGGTTCGGTTCGGAGTTTTCGGGCTACAAATTCGCGGTCGCTCTTGTCGCGCAGGCGGTTCAGTCCACCAATAACAGCGCAACGGATAAATTCGCGGCCGAGTTCGGCGACAGCCCGATTCTTTACTTCGGCCATATGGCGGACACCGGTGTGACAGTCAACACAACCTCCACCAATTCCAACGCGAATTATGACAGCTCCATCCACACCAACGGGAACTGACGCGCGGTAAAAACATACTTCATTTACGGGTTCCCGAAGCGTCCGGGAATCTCCGCGGGACGGCAAGCGAATTCCGCCGTCCCGCGGGGTCACGCCCCGATTTTGTGAGCAAAGCTTTGCCACGGCTTAATCATATATTCCGCCGTGTTGAAGCTTTGTCCATATAAACGCGCACCCGGAGAATGAGGCCGTCTGTGGCGTAAAACGCCAATAAAAAAACAATAATTCTCAACTTTCAATTCTCAATACTCAATTGCGCTCCGCAGAGCGAGAAGGAGGGCTTGCGTGAAACGGTTCTTTTTGCGAACGGCGGCTTTTTTAACCGCGCATATGCTTCTGCTGACAGTTTTCACCGCGTCCCTTCCAGTTTTCGCGGACGGCGGAGAGGTGCGGTATAACGGACAGAATTCCGATTCGCTTTCGCTGGCGGATTTTCTTGAAGCGCGGGTTTCCGGCCTGGACGCGCCGGACTTTTTCGGGGACGGCGCGAAGGGTATGGTGCCCGGTCAAACCCTTCGGGTGACGGTAAAGCTGACCAACCGGAGCGCGGCAACCACCGAATTTTATTTACTGGCGGCGGCGCGGGACGAAAACGGCTATAAACCCGGGCAGGGCGGCGCGGTCTTTGAAGGCGGGTACGCCTCCGGCTTTGCCAAAGCAATGGAGGAATTTTTTCCGCAAACCGCCGACGTTTCCCTGCTGGACAAAGTTCAAATCGAGATGAAGGATCAGCAAGCCACGCTTTACAGCGTAACGCTGGGCGGCGGCGCTTTTCCCTACACCGAACCCTATTCAGGGGCTCTTTTGCTAAGTCCGATCGCTTCCGGACAGTCGCGGGAAATTGACGTGACCGTCACCATTCCCAAGGAACTGGGCAACGAATACGCGGGAACAATGGCCACCGTGGACTGGGTATTTTTGGCGAGACAAGGGGATGAATTCGCCTTTATTCCCCCCAATATTCCAAAAACCGGAATTAGCTCCGGCACTCCCCTGCCCTTTATGCTGGGAGCGGGGGCGCTGATTTTGATGTTCTTTTTGGTGGCGTTCAGGCGGCGTAAAAAAGAAGACGGGGAGTCCGAAAATCCCCGCCCATCTCTCGCCGGGCAGAGAGACCACACGGCGTGACAGTGCGGCTCCCTCCGGCACGTTTTCTTGTCTGCCCCGCAAGCAAAGGGGGCAAAATAATAAATTGTTTGGGGATTTGAAATATGAAAATCGCCTCGGTGATTCTGAATGTTATGGGCACCGTTTTTGTGGTGGCGGTGATTTTGACTGTGGGAACCATTTTGGGTTTGCAAATCGCCGGGTACGCGCCAATGGACGTGCTTAGCGGCAGTATGTATCCCGCGTTCAAACAGGATCAGTTAGTGTTCATCAACACCCGAAAAAAAGCGGAGAACGTGAAAATCGGCGATGTAATCGCGTTTGACGCCGGGACGGACGACAAGGGTCGCGCCATCGTCATCACTCACCGCGTTGTCGCCGTTGACGCCGAAAACGCCGTTTTCACCACCAAAGGTGACGCGAACGACATTGAAGACAAACCCATCGCGTTTTCCGACATGGTCGGCAGCGTAGACTGGAAGGGAATCCCGAAGGCTGGCTATTATTTAAGCAATCTGCGCTCAAAAACGGGGATCGCCCTCGGAATGCTGGGACTCGGCTTTTTGCTGATCTGCTTCGGCGGCGGCGGGGTTTTGGAGCATTATCACAACAAGCGAAAAAAAGAAGCTCCGGTGGAGTAACAACATCTCACAAAGGAGGACTGTCAGGTGTCTGCCGTTAAAAAAAACCCCCTGTTCGAACGGGCAATGTCGCTCACGCTCTGCCTCGCGCTGACGGCGGGGATGGTTCTGCTTGCTCCGTTCACCGCCCGGGCGTTCACTAATGTTACTTATCAAGGCTATTTTGAAGCCCCGGGCGTCGGCAACTCAAATAACTATTTGTTATATTTGAATTATAATAACGGCCCACAGGATGGATGGAGGTTCATGACCGGCAGCACCGGCGTCGGAACCAACTTCATTCTCAACAATAGAACGGACGGCAACACAACCAACACGCCGATGTATCAGGGAAACCAGGGAGCCTTTTTTCAAGCGGGCAACGGAGCTCAGATGCGATTTGACACTTTGCTCGAGCCGGGCCGGTGGCAGGTGACGGGTTGGGCTGCTGTACGAAGCTCAACTAACTATCACCTGCACTCTGTAGTTATTTCATTAGGCGACGGGGCAACAATATCCGTTTCGAGAGACGCTTCTGCTAACTGGAGGAATTTCACTCATATCTTTACCACAACGTATGCTGCTTATATGTATTTTACTTCGACCGGCGGCTATGACACCAATGCGTTCCTTTACCTTGACGCTATTACTATTTCCCGTCTTTATGACGCAAAGGTCGCGCCTGCGGCAACTACCGCAACCAACACATATTATCAGGGCGAGCCGGGCGCGACAACGACAGCGCCGCTCATCTGCACGGCCAACAAGTCCATTA
>JAISRF010000182.1 GCA_031273775.1 Oscillospiraceae bacterium | reverse complement strand
CTGCCTAATCCGCTCACGGGTAACGCGGAATTCCAGCCCAACCTCTTCCAATGTGTGGCAGCGCCCGTCGTCCAGCCCGAACCGCAGGCGGATAACCGCTTCCTCACGGGGGGTGAGCGTTTTCAAAACGGTGTCGATATCCTCACTGGTGATCGCTTTGAGCGCGGCATCATCCGGAGCAAGCGCCTCCTCGTCCCGAATGAAATCCATTAACCGGCTGTCTTCCTCCGGACCTATGGGGGTTTCCATGGAAACCGGCTCCTGTGCCACGCGGATAATCTCGCGAACCCGCTCCACGGACAGCTTCATGGTTTCGGCAATCAGTTCTTCACCCGGGTCTTTCCCGTTTTCGTGAAGCAGCTGACTTTGCACCTTTTTAAGCCGGTTTATGGTTTCCACCATATGTACGGGAATGCGGATAGTGCGCGCCTGATCGGCGATGGCACGGGTGATAGCCTGACGAATCCACCACGTGGCATAAGTTGAAAATTTGAAACCTTTGGTATAATCAAATTTTTCAACGGCTTTAATCAAACCGACGTTGCCCTCTTGAATCAAGTCCAGAAACTGCATACCGCGTCCGACGTAACGCTTGGCAATGCTGACCACAAGGCGCAGGTTAGATTCCGTAAGACGGCGGCGCGCGGCCTCGTCCCCGCTCCCGATCCGTATGGCGATGTCCACTTCTTCCTCCGATGAAAGCAGAGCTACTCGTCCGATTTCTTTCAGGTACAGTTTAACGGGATCATCTAGATTGATATTCTCTGTTGCGAGAACGTCATCTATTTCCTCCGGCTCAACTTCCTCGGCCTCCTCAAGCTCCAGATCTGTGTCGGTCGGATCAAGAAAATCAAGATCTAAAAGCACAACCTCTTGCGGAAACTCAATGTCCGGGTCATCGGGAAGGTCGAATTCACTTTCGTCACAACCATGGTGGTCAAGCTCTTGGATTTCGGCAGAGCCGTCCTCCTCTTGCGGCGGAATGGGTTCCTCCATCAGCTCTTTTTCGTCTTCACTTTCTGTTGCCTCTGCAATTTCGCGGTTCTTGTCTTCCCGTTTCACTGCGCTGCCTCCTAATTCAGTTAATCGTTAATCGTTTATTTTCAATTTTCAACCGCCGCCGAGGCTTTGAAACATCGCCGCCAAATCCTCATCCGTCATATCGTCCGCGTCCGGCATTGATTTTTCCCGGTTGATTACGTTTACGCAGTCAAAAAGTTCCCGCTGGACATTTTTTTCACCGCCCTCGCGGTTTACAATCTGCGTTATTTTTCCCATTTCTTCGGCGGAAAATTCTCTGGAAAAACAAGACAAATCGGCGTTTGCGGCAAGATTGACAGCTTCTTTAAGCGTTCTAAACACGCGGCGGTTAAAGTCTGTCACAAAGCTATTTTCATCAAAAGCGCCGTCAAGCTTTTTGAATAAATCCGGGTGGCGGAACAAAATAAAAATTAGTTGTTCCTCCGCCGAAGCTGCCGAGAGCCGCGCCCGTCTCTCGGGGTTCACGCGATCAGGGCGGGCGTTTTGCCCTGTGATTTTGCGAGTTTCCTCTTTCTTGCGTTTGAACTCGGACGATTTTGCCGCTTTGTTGATTTCGTAAAGTAAGGCTTCCTTGCCAACGCTGAATTTCTCGGCAAGCCGCCCGGCGTATAAATCCGCGGTAATACGATCGCCTATTTTAGCTAACACGGCCGCCGCCGACTTCAAAAATCCGGCCAGACCTTGCGGATCCTGCAAATCATACCCGGCAGCGAGCTTGTGAAGGCGGAACTCCATGTCGCTGCCCGCGCCTTCAAGCAGCGCTTTAAAGCGCTCCGGGCCGTGGCTTTTTATGTAATCATCCGGGTCTTTGCCCTGCGGGATTTGCAGCACGCGGACATTGATTCCGGCGGCGTTTAATATATCCAGCGCCCGTAACGCCGCTTTCTGCCCCGCCTCGTCCGCGTCCATACTCACTACCACCTCTTTCGCGTAAGTTGCGAGCAACCGGGCGTGGTCGGAGGTAAGGGCGGTGCCGCAGGTGGCGACGGCACTTTTGAACCCCGCCTGATGGAGCGAAATCATGTCTAGATTCCCCTCTACCAGAATGATGGTGGAACCTTCATTCTTCGCAAAATTCAATCCGTACAGCGTGCGGCTTTTCTTAAAGACCACCGTGTCCGCGCTGTTGACGTATTTCCGATCCTTTTCGCCGTCAATCCGGCGGCCGGAAAACCCCACCACATTGCCGCGCAAGTCGATAATCGGGAACATCACGCGGTCGAAAAAGAATTCGTAAAGCCCGTACTCTCCTTTGCGCGCAAGCTCGCTTTGCAGAATGTCGCTTTCCGCAAAACCCATATGCCGTAGATGTTCTAAAAGTCCCTTACCTTTAGGGACGAAGCCCAGCCCAAAATGCCGAACGGTGGCCATGGAGAGACGCCGGCCTCTTATGTATGCCCGTGCCGCGCCACCCGAATCGCCCAGCAGGCAGGAGTGAAAGTACCGCGCCGCCTCTTTGTTTATCTCATAAACGGTTTTTTTGAGTTTATAAATAGAATCATCCGCGCCCTCTGTCGGAACCTGCAATCCGGCCCGTTCGGCCAGCAGGCGCACCGCCTCCATATAATCCAGATTTTCGGCATTTTTGATGAATGTAATGGTATCGCCGCCACTCCCGCAGCCAAAGCAGTAATACGAATTTGTGTCGGGGTAGACGGTGAAGGATGGCGTTTTTTCGCTGTGAAAGGGACACAAACCCACAAAGGTGCCGCCGCGCCGCTTGAGGTTGACGTAGCCGCCAATCACCTGTTCCGCGGTATTGCGGGAATTAAGCTCCTGTAAAAAGATGTCCCATGTCATTCTGTCATTTTCCTTCTCACATTTTCCAAACCTTCGGCAAAAACAAATCATCGTAAACTTGCAGGGCGAACCTGTCGGTCATCCCGGCAATATAATCGCAGGCAGCGCGCTGAGCCCCTTCGCGCTCGCGGACAGCCTGCAAAAACGGGGGAAGCTTGTCCGTATTTTCAGCAAAATAGGCAAACAACCGTTCCACCAGTGCCTCCACCTTGCTCTCTTCTCCCTTGGCCGTCGAGTTTTTATATACCCTCTCGAACATAAAAGCGTGAAGCGCGCCGTAGGCTTCCCTGATGCCAGGGTTCATATCCACGTTCTGGGCGCCCTCGGAAATGACCGCGGCGATCAGTGTGTTGATTCTCTGCGATTTGGTGTTCCCCAATACACCGGAAATACTTTTAGGAATGTCACTGCCCACGATAACACCGGCTCGGATTGCATCCTCTATGTCGTGGTTTATGTATGCGATTCTGTCCGCGAACCGGACAATCTGACCCTCGCGGGTTTGGGCGGTGAGATTAGTGTGGCACAAAATCCCATCCAGCGTTTCCGCGGTAAGGTTAAGCCCCGCGCCGTCCGATTCCAGCGTCCGGGCAATCCGCACACTTTGTTCAAAATGGCGGAAACCGCCGGTCATACAGCGGTTGAGTGCCCGCTCCCCCGCGTGGCCGAAGGGCGTGTGCCCGATGTCGTGCCCCAAAGCCACCGCTTCGGTCAGGTCGCGGTTCAAAAACAAACTGCGGGCAATGGTATCCGCAATCTGGTAAACCTCCAGCGTGTGTGTCAGGCGGGTACGGTAGTGGTCGCCTTCGGGAGCCAAAAACACCTGCGTTTTGTGCTTGAGCCGACGGAACGCCTTGCAGTGGATAATGCGATCACGGTCACGCATGAAAACCGTTCGCAGATTGCAGGGCGGTTCTTCACGTTCCCTGCCCCCGGATAAAACGCTTTTAGCGGCAAATGAGGACAGAGTCTCTTCCCTTTTCTCCAGTTGTTCGCGGATACATTCCGGCATTTTTTTATTTCACCAACTTTCAAAGATATCCCTATTAACCTTATACGCTTTTTTTGTTAAAAGTCCTGCAAGAAAATAAAAATAAGTA
>JAISRF010000158.1 GCA_031273775.1 Oscillospiraceae bacterium | reverse complement strand
CCTGACCGCGTCGGTGCTGCCCGCAGGGCAGATGCTGATGATTCCTCTCCAAACATCGGGATAATCTGACGGAATTCATATTTTCGACATTTTTTTGTAAAAATCTATTGACACGCGTTAAATTCCCTCGTATAATAATGCGTAAGAAGCGCATATCTTTTCTTAGGCAAAAAATATGAGAAGGAATGATTGTTCATGAGCGATACCGGTCTTTGTCCGAAGTGCGGAGCACAGTTTCCCGAAGGTGCCGTCTTTTGTGAATCCTGCGGCACTGCCTTAGGCGCCGCCCCCGGAGCGGCTCCCGCGCAAACGTCCCCGGAGGCTCCTCAGTATCAGACTCCTCCCGCCCCGCCTTACCAGCAGCCTGCTGTTCCCCAGCAGCCTTATCAGCAGCCTTATCAGCAGCCTGTTGCTCCACAGCAACCGTACCAGCAACCGTATCAGCAACCTCCCATTGTTCCGGCGGGCAGTGGCTCAAAGAGCCTTTCCGTAGCCTCCATGGTGTTGGGAATTATCGCGGTTGTCTTGTGGTGCTTTTGGTATTTGGCGATTCCAGCCGCGATTGTGAGCCTGATTTTGGGCGGCGTAAGCTTAAGCAGAAAATCAGCGGGCAGAAGTATGGCGATTGCCGGTGTGGTTCTTTCCATTATCGCAATCGGTTTGGCGATTATCGCTATTGCCACCGCCGGAGCGATACTCAGTTCGTTTGATTGGTCTTCTTTGCAGTAGCCGCGGAATAAAATATGGGCGGGCTTTTGACATGTTAAGGCGTAAAGTTCTCATTATTGCTGCCTATGGCATGTTTTTGCCTACCGCTGTTTTATTGGCGGTCTTTGTCGCTCCTCCGTTATTGCGCGGGACGGCAAGATGGTTTCCGCCTTGCCCTTTCTACCGCCTTACCCGTTGTTATTGCCCTGCCTGCGGCAACACCCGAAGCCTGTTTGCGTTGCTTCGCGGGGATGTTTTATTATCCGTGCGATATAACGTAACGATTGTGTTCCTGTGTCTTTTAGCTGTGGCGGGGTACGTGGAGGGTATGTTCCGCGTGTTTGAGCGTCCGCGAAGGATTGTGCCGCGAAGCCGGCGCTTTTGGTTTTGCTGTCTGGTTGTATTCGGAGTGTATTTTGTACTTAGGAATGTATTCAGACTGTTTTAGAAGCCACTCCCGCTTACCAGACGATTCTTTCAGATAATCCAGGTACAGGCAGAACATTTCCAGCCAAAAGGACTGTCCCGAAATGTGGACAGTCCTTTTTGACACACTGTACGTGCCGGAGAGCGTGAGAAACGCGCGGGGCAACGGCTTGGCGGCAAGCGACATCCCTTACCACCTGACCCGCCACCTGGCTTCGGGGTCACTTTTGACCTCCGGGGCGGCTTCCGGTTTTTTGAAACCGAAAGCCGCTTTTTGAGCCAGTTTTTGTCTGTAGTATTCTGAAGGGACAGGAATTTCGACCGCCCGGCTTTCCCACGCGGATAAATAAGCCGCGTTGATTAACTCTACGGAAAAAATGCCGTCTTCCCCGGGCGCGATAAGCGGTTCGCCGTACAGAGCGGCGTTTGCAAAATTTTGCAGGATTTGCTTGTGCCCGCCGCCTGCCGCTCCCGGGGTAATATCCTGTGCGGGCAAGTCGGCGTCGCGTTTTAAAAATAATCGTCCATTCTCCGCCGTCAGTCGCCCGGCCTCCCCGATAATTTCCAGACGGTTTACTCCGAACGGTTCTCCGGTGGACGCGGTAAACTGCGCCGTACATCCGTTTTTGTACCGCGCGAAAATGATGGCTTCATCCTCGACTTCTATCGCGTGGTGTTTCCCGAAGCCGCAAAACGCGGTGACAGCTTCCGGCATCCCCAAAATCCATTGCCATAAATCTAAATTATGCACCGCCTGATTCAGGAGCACGCCGCCGCCCTCGCCCGCCCATGTACCCCGCCACTCGGCGCTCCGGTAGTAGTCAAGGGTACGGTACCAGTTGGTAATGTCCCACGTCAAGCGTTGGATTGTGCCCAAAGCTCCGCTTTGTACAAGCTCGCGGCATTTGATGTATATAGGCTCGGTACGCTGATTTAACATGAGCGAAAATACCTTGCCGCTTGCCTTTGCCCGGCGGTTCATTTCCCGCACTTCACCGGCGTATACCCCGGCGGGCTTTTCGCACAAAACGTGCAACCCGGCCTCAAACGCGGCATATGACAGCGGGCAGTGGAAATAATGCGGCACGGCAATTATTACGGCGTTCAGCAAACCGGAGCTCAGCATGTCCGCGTAATGTTCAAAGCGCTCAGCGCCGGGAAAGGCAGATTCGCAAAAGGCGATTCGAGCGGGATTAATGTCGCAGACAGCGGCTAAAGCCGCGCCTTCAACCTCTCCGCTGTACAAAGTTTTGGTGTGGAAAGTGCCCATGTTTCCCACACCAACTACACCGATTTTAAGCATTTTTCCCCCTGACCCGGACAAGCCGGAATTAAAAATTAAAAGTTGAAAGTTGAAAATGAAGGAGCCCGCAAGCAAATCAAATTACTGTCAACCATCAATTATCTAAACGCCCGAATAGGCCGAAAAGCCGCCGTCTACCGGAATAACCGCGCCGGTAACAAAGCCTGCCTTGGTCGCATCGGTCAGCCACAGCAGTGTGCCAAGCAGTTCTTCGGGTTCCCCGAAACGCTTCATGGGGGTCGCCGCCAGAATTTTTTTGGTACGTGGCGTGGGCGCGCCGGTTTCGTCAAACAGCAGCGCGCGGTTCTGGTCGGTGACAAAGAATCCCGGAGCCATGGCGTTCACGCGGATGCCGGCCTGGGCGAAATGTACCGCTAACCACTGCGTGAAATTTGAAACCGCCGCTTTTGCCGCCGAATACGCCGGGATTTTGGTCAGCGGCGTAAAGGCATTCATGGATGAAATGTTCAAAATGCAACAGTCTGTTCTGCCCAGCATATCCCTTGCGAAAACCTGTGTGGGAATTAACGTGCCGGCCATGTTCAGCCCGAACACAAAATCAAAGCCGGCCTTGGGTAAATTAAAAAAGCTGACAAGCTCCGGATTATCAATATCGCCGGGCTCGTAAATTTCCTTTTGAGTGGTGCATTTGGGACTGTTCCCACCCGCGCCGTTTATCAGAATATCACACCGACCGAAAGCTTGCAAGATTTTTTCGCGCGCCGCCTCCAAACTTTCGCGTTCCAGCACGTTGGCGGTAAACGCAGCGGCCCTGCCTTGCGCGTCCGTTATTTCCTCCGCGACTTTCCGCGCCGCGTCCCCGTTCAAATCCAACAGGGCAACGGCAGCCCCCTCGCCGGCCAGCGCCTTGGCAAAGGCGGAGCACAGCACCCCGCCAGCTCCGGTGATGACCGCGGTTTTTCCGTTAAAAAAGCTCACTTTGACTCAAACCCCTTTCTTTAATTCGGAATGAAAGTATTCCCGCGGGAAGAACATTTTATCTCGCCGCGGAGCGGTCTCAGCATTCCGCGTTCCGCGTTTCGCCTTCCGAATTGTGAATTCCTTCCCAAAGTCCCTGCAAATACATGGCGCCCAGCGCCCGGTCGTACAGCCCGTAGCCCGGTCGCCCGCTTTCGCCCCAAATCATGCGCCCGTGGTCGGGTCGTATGTAGCCGTCAAAGCCGGATGAGTGCAACGCCTTTAAAATACCATACATATCCAGGCTTCCGCAGATGGTAGGGTGAGGCGCCTCTTCAAAACAGCGTTCCCCGGTGATTTTAATATTCCGCGCGTGTACAAAGTGAATCCTGTCCGCGTATTTTTTCGCCAAAGCCGCAATGTCGTTTTGCGGGTCGGCACCCAAAGAACCGAGACACAGGGTAATTCCGTTTCGCGCGGACGGGTTGATTTCTTTCATGCGGGCGTAACTCTGGTCGCCTGTGATAATCCTGGGCAGACCGAAGATCCCCCACGGCGGGTCATCCGGGTGAATGGCCATGTTCACGCCGGTTTCCTCGCACACTGGGATAATCGCGTTAATAAAGGCCGCAAAATTTTCCCACAATTTTTCTTCGTCGATTGCCTTGTACTCGTCCAAAAGAGCGCGAAGCTCCGCCTTTGAGTAGCTCTCGTCCCAGCCGGGGAGTGACAACTCGGTTTTGGCGGGGTCAAGACTCAAAACAGCGGTGTCATCGTATGCCAAAGCATTGGAGCCATCAGGCAAAACCCGCGCCAAATCACTTCGCAGCCAGTCGAATACCGGCATAAAATTGTAGCAGATACATTTCACGCCGACCCGCGCCAACCTCCGGATATTTTCGCGGTAATTCTCAATCAGCACATCCCGCTCGGATCGCCCCAATTTGATGGATTCGTGCACGGGAACGCTTTCCACCACCTCAAACTCCAGACCGGCGGCGTTGGCGGCGGCTTTTACCTTGCCGATTTCCCCTTCCGGCCATACCCCGCCGGCGGGGACGGAATAAACCGCGGACACAATCCCGCTCATTTGGGGAATCTGCCTGATAGCCGCCAAAGTCACGGGATCCCGCTCGCCATACCAGCGAAAGGTCATTTTCATGTTTATTTTCACCTGAACCCTTCTGTTTGTCAAAACCAGGCCTGAACGTGACGCGCATCTTGACTTTCAAACGTGAATCATACACTTCCGTTAATTATAACGCAATGTTTTTGCAATTCAATTGTAAAAATGCGCGAAAATCATTGCAAAAAGAAACCATTATCCGAGGCGCAAAAACAGATAAAACTCTTGATTTACGCGCGAAAAAATGTTATGCTCGTTGTCGGGGGGGAGCAAAACGATGGGCGTTTTATTCGAGTGCCACACGGCGGATTTACTCTTTCACCATACCCGGGGTGCACTGGAAAGCGCAGGCTACGCCATGCACGATATGCACGAGCTGTATTATTTCGCGCGCGGGCAGGGACGGTATTTTGTAGAGGGAAACGCTTACACACTGTCCGCTGGCTGTGTGCTGTTAATCCGGGCGGGGGAGAGCCATTATCCGCGGTTTTCGCCTGATTTCCCATATGAGCGTTTGGTGATTCACATTTCACCGCCGCTGCTGGCCGCGTTTGATTCCGGCGGTCAGCTGGCCGCTCCGTTTTTGAACCGGCCTTTGGGTCAAAAGAACCTGTACACCCCGCAAACGTTAAACGGCGGAGCGGCTCAGGAATGCCTGAAAACGCTTTGCGCCGCCCTGGATCCGGACTTTGAGAGCGACGCGGACAAGCGACTGTTTATCCTCTGCCACCTGCCGCCCCTGCTTTACGGACTCCGGCGCTGTTTTTTGGGCGGAGAAACGCAGGAACCCGCCGAGTACGGCAATCTCATCGGTCGGGTGACAGCCTATATCAACGAGCATTTGACCGAGCCTTTTGGCCTGGAAACGCTCACCGAACGGTTTTATATCAGCAAGGCGGTATTGAATCGGCA
This sequence comes from Oscillospiraceae bacterium, assembly GCA_031273775.1. Taxonomy (GTDB): domain Bacteria; phylum Bacillota; class Clostridia; order Oscillospirales; family Acutalibacteraceae; genus JAISRF01. Next base: position 3,322 of record JAISRF010000158.1, on the reverse strand, counting down.
GTTTAAAAAGGTTACCGGGCAGACCGTGTGGCAGTACACGCTGTTAAAACGGCTGTTTTTGGCGCGCCGGCGGATTTTGGAAGGCGTGTCCCCCACCAATGCCGCGCTGGAATGCGGCTGGAAGGATTATTCCGCGTTTTACCGGCAGCACAAGGCGCGTTTCGGGTTTGCGCCTAACGCGCTCCGCGGCACACAATTAAAAATTGAGGATTGAGAATTACGGTCTTTTTATTTGCGCTGTTGTGCCATAAAGCCGCGTGAAAAATGTGCTAAAAGCCGAATTAGTTGCAACTAACTCAGCTCCGTTTATCCAAAATCGACAAAAAAATCCAAAATAAAACCATAAAGTGGGGGTAGCATTTTCGCGAAATATCTGCTATAATGTCGTTGGTAAATTTTTATCAAACTTGGTATATTCTTTAATAATGAAAGGAAATGGTTTTCCGCATGAAGAAAAACATCAGTACCCGCCCGTTTGAGGGCACTGCCGAGCAGGAGCGGCGGCTGATTGAAGCGATTGAGCGGTACAAGGGCGAAAAAGGCGCGGTGATGCAGGTTTTGCAGCTGGCGCAGGAGATTTACGGTTACCTGCCTCTGCCCGTGCAGCAGAAAATCGCCAACGGTTTGGATGTGCCTTTCGCGGAGGTTTACGGCGTTTCCACCTTTTATTCACAGTTCGCTCTTTCTCCCAAAGGGAAATATCAGGTGTCTGTATGTCTGGGTACCGCGTGTTACGTCAAAGGCGCGCAAGCTGTTTATGACCGCTTGAAAACCATTCTCAAGCCCGGAGAAGACGGTTGCACGGCCGATGGTAAATTTTCCCTGGAGGCCTGCCGATGCATTGGCGCGTGCGGACTTGCCCCGGTCATCACCATTAACGATGAGGTTTACGGACGCCTGACCGAAAAGGACATCGACGGCATACTTGAGTCCTATAAGCACAGGTGATTAATATTTTGAAATAAAAATCAATGGCATATTGTTTTTTTACCGACTACATCTAACATCCAATTAAGGAGCATATGTAATGAAGATTGCAACAGCGGCTGATTTGGCGGCGGTCGAAAAAAAGGCGGCCGACGAAATCAATAACGGCGATATCAGCGTTTTGGTGGGATTGGCCACCTGCGGAATCGCGGCGGGCGCGAACCCGGTTATGAAAGAATTCAAGGCCGAGCTTGACAGGCAGGGCATAAAAAACGCGCGGGTCACGCGCACGGGCTGTATCGGTGTTTGCCAATATGAGCCGGTGGTCGAGGTGTTCGTGCCCGGCAAGGAAAAGGTTACTTACGTTAAAATGACCGCGGATAAGGTGTCCCGTATTGTAGAGGAACACCTGAAAGACGGCAGACCGGTTGTCGAATATACCATCGGCGCTCAGCAAAAGGAAGGTGTGACGGCGGAAAATATTTCGCTGTCCGGTACCGCGTTTTACAAAAAGCAGGAGCGAATTGCGCTTCGCAACTGCGGCGTGATTGACCCTGAATCCATCGATGAATACATCGCCCGGGACGGTTACAAGGCGCTGACGAAAGCCTTGACCGAAATGTCTCCCGCCGACGTGATTGCCGTCATGAAGGCGTCCGGGCTTCGCGGGCGCGGCGGGGCGGGGTTCCCCACGGGTCTTAAGTGGGATTTTGCCGCGGGCAACGCCGCCGACCAGAAATATGTTTGCTGTAACGCCGACGAAGGCGACCCCGGCGCGTTCATGGACCGCTCGGTGCTGGAGGGCGATCCCCACGCCGTGCTGGAGGCTATGGCCATTGCCGGTTACGCGATCGGTTCCACGCAGGGGTACATCTACATCCGTGCCGAATACCCCACGGCTGTTGCCCGTTTGCAGATCGCGATCAAGCAGGCGAAGGAATACGGCCTGCTGGGGGAAAACGTTCTCGGCACCGGTTTTTCATTTGATATTGCGCTTCGTTTGGGCGCGGGCGCCTTTGTTTGCGGCGAGGAAACCGCTTTAATGACCTCCATTGAGGGTAAGCGCGGCGAACCTCGTCCCCGTCCTCCGTTCCCGGCGCTCAAGGGTCTGTGGCAGAAGCCCACCATTTTGAATAACGTGGAAACCTACGCCAACGTCGCGCAGATCATCCTGAAAGGCGCGGACTGGTTCGCCGGTATGGGCACCGAGAAAAGCAAGGGCACCAAGGTGTTCGCGCTGGGCGGCAAAATTACCAATACCGGTTTGGTGGAAGTGCCCATGGGCACCACCCTCCGCGAGATTATCGGAGAAGTGGGCGGCGGTATCCCGGGCGGCAAAAAGTTTAAGGCGGCGCAGACCGGCGGTCCCTCCGGCGGCTGTATCCCCGCCACCCATATGGACACCGAAATAGACTATGACAACCTCATCGCCATCGGCAGTATGATGGGTTCCGGCGGCTTGATTGTCATGGACGAGGACACCTGCATGGTGGATATTGCGAAATTTTTCCTTGATTTCACCGTAGATGAGTCCTGTGGTAAATGCGCTCCCTGCAGAATCGGCACCAAACGCCTGTATGAGCTACTGGAGAAAATCACCGGCGGCAACGGCGTGCTTACAGATCTGGACAAAATGGAAGAGCTATGCTACTACATTAAAGACAACGCCCTGTGCGGTCTGGGTCAGACCGCGCCCAACCCGGTGCTTTCCACCCTCCGTTACTTCCGCAGCGAGTATGAGGCTCACTGCGTGGACAAAAAATGCCCCGCCGGCGTGTGCAAATCCATGCTGAGTTACGAAATCGATCAGGAGAAGTGCAAGAAGTGCTCGCTGTGCGTGCGCGTTTGCCCGGTCGGTGCCATCAACGGCGTGATTAAAAACCCCCACAGCATAGACAAATCCAAATGTATCAAGTGCGGCGCGTGCGTTAACACCTGCAAATTCGGCGCGATTGCCGTTAGATAGTTGACAATTGACAGTTGTGGCGCCTGCGGCGCACCGCAAACCGTCCGTCAACAACTGAATGCGAGGAGAACATTTATATGGAAAAAACCGTCAATCTTAAAATTAACAATATGCCCGTCACCGTGCCTGCCGGCGTGACCATTCTGGAAGCGGCGCGGACGCTGGGCATTGAAATCCCCACCCTGTGCTATCTCCGCGAAATCAACGAAATCGGCGCCTGCCGGATTTGCGTGGTGGAGGTCAAGGGCGCCAGAACGCTGGTTACTGCCTGTGTCTATCCGGTCTCCGAGGGTATGGAGGTATTTACCAACACCAAGAAAACCCAGAAGGCTCGCCGCCTTACGTTAGAGTTGATTCTTTCCACTCACCGCCGCGCTTGTCTGTCCTGCGTGCGGAGCGGCAACTGCGAATTGCAAAAGCTCTGCCAGG
>JAISRF010000110.1 GCA_031273775.1 Oscillospiraceae bacterium | reverse complement strand
TGGACGGTTTGGTCTATTATATTGCTGGAAACTTGTTTTACCGGGATGAGTCCGGCAAGGTGATTGTGTCCATTGAACCGGGGAACCAGCGACTGACCGGAGCTAAAACCGGCGAGCTTTTGCGATATGACCGCTGGCCGGGAGGCCGTGCCGAGCAAATCCGCACCCAAGAGAATGTTTTCGTAGAACTCATCAACCATAAACTGACCGCCGATACTCTTAAAACAGGGGAAACGCTCTTCAAGGTCTGTGTCAGCTTGATTGACACCGATGTTTCGTTGGCGGATTATATGCGCTACTCGGAGTGGCTTTCCAATCTTGCGGCAAAGGAAAACCCGGCGGTTGCCGTCAGTGCGGGAGGAAGTTTTTCCGCGCGGGACGGCCAATCGGTGTATAAACGTAGATTATGAATTCCGGATTGTCCGGGTTGGGGGGATACATAGTTGAAAAAGTGGTTGGCTTTTTTGCTTGCGTTGTCCGTGACGATGTCGTTGGCGGCGTGCGTAACAGATGGTAATGTAAACATTGATTCCGGCGGAGAAGAAGGTTTGTCGGATTCTTCGGAAACCCTGCCCGGGGAAGAAAGTTCCGGCGAGTACGGTTTTACGGGCGACAGCTCTGAACCCTCGGAAAGCGCGGGGCAGGGAAGCGGCGTCAACTCGCGTTCGTCCTCCTCCAAGGCCGTTGCGGGAAATTCCTCTTCCGGAGGTTTGAACACTTCAACACCCCAGACAAACACGTCGTCTGCGGGCGGTGTTTCTTTTCCGAATGAAACGCCCGGCAGCCCGATTACGAGAATAAACAGCCCTCAGAATTTGCGGAACACCTTGACCGCGAACGAAAAAGTGTATTATGATAAAATGTTGGATGGGTTAAAAAGCATGCCGGCCTACCCGGGGGTGGAGGTTTATAACGGAATTCCCATTGATTACGATATTGAATTGCCAAAAGTTCAAAATGCTTATTTTGCGCTTAAAAACGACTACCCCGACATGTTCTGGCTGGGTAACAAAATCGGTACAAGCATGAGTTCTACAGGAAGTGTCATGAAAATTTACGCTTTGCCCGATTACACCTGCTCCGTTGCGGAAAAAACAGGTTTTGCTGCGCAACTGCAGTTAGTTCTGAATGAGGCGAGCAGAACGATCGTCAACAATAATATGTCGCTTTTCCAGCGGGAACTTGCCCTGCACGACTGGTTGGCGAACCGGGTCACATATTTTCAGGAGGCGGTACAACCGGGCGCTTCATATGAGAATTATAAGAATGCTTATAACGTGATTGGTGCGTTGGTCGAGGGTAAGGCCGTCTGCGAGGGGTATTCCCGCGCGTTTCAGCTTTTGCTGTATGAAATCGGCATTGACAGTATGTTGGTGACCGGTAAATCACGTAATAATCAAGGCCACATGTGGAACATGGTGAAACTTGGCTCCAATTGGTATCATGTGGATACGACCTGGGATGATTCCCAGGATATTCTGACGCATTTCTATTTCAACCTTACCGACGCGGATATTGAAGCTGATCACAAAAATATCGCGCCGTCTGGGCATCCCGCGGCCAATTCGTTGGATGAAAACTACGCGCGGAAGGTGAACGGATATATTCAGACCGGTGCCGATATTACTGAGGCGCTGACCGCGGGAATCCAATATGCCAAAGAGCGCGGGCTGCAAAGGGCTGAATTTTCGTTGGCTCCCGACTGTGATTACGGTTTTAGTTCGGGGTATGATTATGAGACGCGGATAAAGGAGGCGCTCAAAGCGGTCGGAATCGACGGTGTTTACCAATACGGTCAGATGTCTGGTACGGATAAATATCTTTATGTGTCATGGTAAATGCTGTGGAAACAGGTTTCGAATCCTTTTCTGCATAAAAAATGCATATTTCCTGCATGTACGCCCGTAGCTCAGCTGGATAGAGCGTCAGCCTCCTAAGCCGAAGGCCCCCAGTTCGAACCTGGGCGGGCGTGCCAGAACGCCGTAAAATTAATGATTTTGCGGCGTTGTTCCTTATTACAGGCAGGGTTATCGCTGCCATTCATCGAAAAAAAGCTCATTTCCCGTGTCTGGTTTTGCTGGAACATCATAATTATAGAAGGAATTTGCGGTGAAAACATGGACAAGTTCGGCGTGTACATTGCGCACAGAACCAAGGACGGGCGGGAGCAGACGCTTCTTGAACACTTGAAAAAGGTTTCGGAAAAAGCGGGCGAATTTGCAGAGGAGTTTGGTTGCCGAGAGTTGGCCGCAGCGGTCGGGCTGTGCCATGATGTCGGTAAATTTTCTAAAAAATTTCAAAGAAGAATACGCGGAGAAAATGTTCACGTTGACCATGCCACGGCAGGAGGGCAGTTACTGTACACAACAAATAGAAATTGCTTAGGGTTACTTGCAGCCTACTGCGTTATGGGGCACCACGGCGGTCTGCCGGACAGCGGGAACAGCCAAAGCAATACGGATAACCCGGAACTTTTTGGCCGCTTAAAGCGCGAAGTTGAGGACTATTTCGCGTATAAATCGGAGATAACGACACCGCTTCTGACTGCACCCGGATTTACACCAAGAGATGGCTTTGGCGCAGCGTTTCTCACCCGTATGCTGTTTTCTGCCCTTGTGGACGCAGACTGGCTGGATACAGAACAGTTCATGACCAGAGAAGTGCTGCGAGTTGGGATTTTGGATGTACCCGCCTTAAAAACAAGGCTGTTCGGGAAAATTTCCGAATTGATCACCCCCCCGGATGATGTAAGTGAGTTAAATGCCCGGCGTTCTGGTTTGCTGAACGACTGCGTAAACGCCGCGACCTGTAATCCGGGGCTGTTTAAATTGACGGCACCCACAGGTAGCGGGAAAACGATTGCGAGCCTTGCGTTCGCGCTAGCGCACGCCCAAAAGCACGGAAAGCGGCACGTAATTTACGTAATCCCGTTGAACACCGTGATTGAACAGAACGCTACGGTGTTTGAAGATTTGGTGGGGGCTGAGAACGTGTTACAGCACCATTCAAATATCAATTATGACGGGGACGAAAACGAGCGCAAGCGTTTTTCTACGGAAAATTGGGATTATCCGCTGATTGTCACCAGCAGTGTCAGATTCTTTGAGAGCCTGTTCGCGAATAAACCCTCTGACTGCCGCAAGCTGCACAATATTGCCAACAGCGTAATCATTTTCGATGAG
>JAISRF010000109.1 GCA_031273775.1 Oscillospiraceae bacterium | reverse complement strand
CCGACGCCGGTTGAAGCGTCGGAAACCAAAGAAATTACCGTCACAGCGCCCGTACCGGTCGAAGTGACCGCCGAGAAACCCAAAATGACCGGCACAAATGCCGCCGCCCTTGAGGAATTTTTAAACCTGAACAAAACCGTTACCCAATATAACGCGCAAACCACTCGACCGCTCTATGAAATCGACACAGTCTGCCTGCCGCTTATCACGGAATTCACATTGGAGGACGGTACGGTACTAAAAGGTGTCGGCGTAGACGCCTTGCGTGTGTTTACCTTTAATTATTTCGGACACGCGGTTTCTCCGGACGAAATTTCTGAGGTGGATGGCATCATGAACGGTTACATCACCTTTGTTGGACGGTGCTATTCCGTTTTTGAGCGCGAGGTCAACAAAGTGACGTCGCTGGGCGCGGGGGTCTACAACGTGGAATTCACTGCCACGGACAATTTCGGTGAAGCGTTTGCCGGGACGGCAACGGTCATGGAAAACGATGATTCGTCCTTTGGGTTCAACCTGCTTGACCTTGAGATTGGATTTTATGATATGTTTACGTAGAGATTAGTAAAAAATGCCGTGAAAAAATTTCACGGCATTTTTTTAAAAAAAACACTTGACAACGTCTCCGCACATGTGGTAGAGTATTCAAGCGCGTGAAAATCACGTGGTTGTCCATGCGATGATGCGGGAGATGGCCGCCCACTGGAGGCGGGGAATTTCCGCGGAGTATGTTCGGTCAGAGAACCGGGCGAGAATGGCACTCTGCACTGCCTTTCCGGATGATTTCATACTGACATTAACTGTCAATTCTAAATTGCCGGTTTTCGATCAGTAAACCGTCCGGGTTTTATTTTGCGGCTGGGTGGAACGCCCGGCGCGGTGTAAGGAATTTTGTGTCAAAACGCCGTATTTAATCAGGAGGCGAAACACATGCCGGCAAAAGAAAAAATCAGAATCCGCTTAAAAGGTTACGATTACCAGCTGGTTGACCAGTCTGCGGAAAAAATTGTGGAAACGGCGAGACGTACGGGCACAAAGGTTTCCGGTCCAATCCCGCTTCCCACCGAAAAAGAAATCGTTACCATCCTACGCGCCGTCCACAAATACAAGGACAGCCGTGAGCAGTTTGAAATGCGGATTCACAAGCGCTTAATTGACATTCTGCGCCCCAGCAACAAAACGGTAGAGGCGTTAATGGGGCTTGAGCTCCCCGCCGGCGTTGAGATTGAGATCAAGCTGTAAATGTTTGGACGTATATGGATTTTAGCGCTAAGGTTTTAGCACCTTAATTTTCAATTCTCAATTGCGCTCCGCGGAGCGCTTTGGCACGGAGGAACTTAAACATGCAAAAGGCAATTATTGGTCGCAAGTTGGGCATGACCCAGCTGTTCGATGAAAAAGGCAATGTCGTTCCCGTCACCGTAATTGAGGCGGGGCCATGCGCGGTAGTGCAGAAGAAAATCGCCGAGACAGACGGCTATTCTTCCGTTCAACTCGGCTACGGCGATGTAAAGCCCAAAAACGTGACCAAACCTCTGAAAGGGCATTTTGGGAAAGCGGATGTGGCACCCAAGCGCACTCTTAAAGAATTTCGTCTGGACGACATTGAAAGCGTTAACGTGGGTGATATAGTTAAGGCAGACGTTTTCGCTGAGGGCGATCTGGTGGATGTCACCGGTCGGAGTAAGGGTAAAGGTTACGCCGGCGTCATTAAGCGCTGGAACTTCCAGCGGCTTAAAGAATCCCACGGCACCGGGCCTGTGGCGCGTCACGGCGGTTCTCTGGGCGCGAACTCCACGCCCTCTCGCGTGTACAAAAACCGTAAGATGGCGGGTCATCTGGGCAATGAGCGCATAACCGTCCAAAATCTCAAAATCATCAAAATAGACGCGGAAAACAATATCATTGCGGTCAAAGGTGCCATCCCCGGCCCCAATAAAAGCATTGTCACCGTTGTTGATCAGGTGAAGGCGCCTGTGTAGGAGCGGTTATTGACCGTCCGCAGCAAGTTGTTTAATTTGTGCGGAGCATACCATCGTTTTCAATTCTCAATTTGCGGGCAAAGCCCGCCCCTGGAAGGAGAATCCGGCAATGCCCAGTGTTCAGGTTGTAGACATGGCAGGCAATAAAGTGTCCGAACTCGTGCTTTCGGATACCCTGTTCGGAATAAAGCCCAACAAAACCGTCATGCACCTTGCCGTGCGTAATTATTTAGCCAACCAGCGTTTGGGTACGCAGAGTACACTTACCCGTTCGGAGGTTTCCGGCGGCGGCAAAAAACCGTGGCGTCAGAAAGGCACGGGTCATGCCCGTCAGGGTTCAACGCGCGCGCCGCAATGGCATCACGGCGGTATCGCGCTAGGTCCCAAGCCCCGTGATTATTCTTACTCGATCAATAAAAAAGTGAAAAGGCTGGCTCTTCAATCCGCCTTTTCCGATAAAGTGCTGGACAGCGCACTGGTGGTTCTGGATAGCCTGGATCTTCCGGAATTCAAAACCCGTGCCGTTGTCGATATGCTCAATGCCGTAGGCGCGGGTAAAAAAGCATTGATTGTGCTTGCCGAAAACGACAAAAAACAAGTAAAGAGTTCCGCCAATATTCCCGGCGTGAAGACAGCGCAGGTCAATACCGTTAACACCTATGACATTTTAAACGTTGATACGCTGATTATTGTCAGGGACGCCGTAGGAAAGCTTGAGGAGGTTTACGCCTGATGAAAAGCCCGACTGACGTGATTATCCGCCCCATCATCTCCGAGCGCAGCATGACCGGGGCGCGTGAGAAGAAATATACCTTTGAAGTGGCAAAAAGCGCCACGAAAATTGATATTGCCCGCGCGGTAGCCGAGCAGTTCAAGACCCAGGTTGTAAAAGTGAACACCATCAGCGTTTTGGGTAAGCAGCGCCGCCGAGGTAAGGACGTGGGGTATACCCCCGACTGGAAAAAAGCAATTGTCACACTGGACAGCGAGGCTAAGCCCATTGAGTTCTTTGAAGGAATGCTTTAGAATAGTTGACAATTGGCAGATGACAATTGACAATTACGGGAGATGAATTTAAGTGCCGATTAAGCATTATAAACCGACCACGCCGGGACGCCGCGGCATGACGGTTATTAATTATGAGAAGTTGTCCAAACAGGGTCCTGAAAAGAGTCTGTTGGAGCCGCTTAAAAAGTATTCCGGGCGCAATTCCTACGGCAGGATTACCGTCCGCCACCGCGGCGGGGGCAACCGCAAAAAGTACCGCCTAATAGATTTTAAGCGGAACAAGTTTGATTTGTCCGCCACCGTGCTTTCCATAGAATACGACCCCAACCGTTCCGCTCATATCGCCTTGATTCAATACGAAGACGGCCAAAAAAGCTATATTGTCGCCCCGCACGGGCTTAAATCGGGGGACAAGGTAATCAGCGGGGACGGCGCGGATATCATTCCCGGAAACGCCCTGCCCCTGCGCAGCATTCCCACCGGTACTTTTATTCACAACGTTGAACTGTATCCCGGCAAGGGCGCGCAATTGGCGCGTTCGGCGGGGAATATGGCTCAGTTAATGGCTAAAGAGGGTAAGTTAGCTCTGATTCGCCTTCCCTCCGGTGAACTCCGCAATGTGCCGCTCAGCTGTATGGCAACCGTCGGTCAGGTTTCCAACCTCGACCACGAAAATGTCAATTACGGAAAAGCGGGGCGCAAGCGCCACATGGGCTGGCGGCCAACGGTGCGCGGTTCTGCCATGAACCCCTGCGACCACCCTCACGGCGGCGGTGAAGGCAAATCTCCCATCGGGCGTCCCGGACCTGTTACTCCCTGGGGTGTTCCTACATTGGGTCACAAGACCCGCAAGAAAAAGAATAAGTCCGACAAATTCATTGTCAAACGCAGAGGCAAAAAATAAGTTCAGTTGACAGTTGACAGTTAGTTGATAAGTTTACAGTTAACAGTTAGGAGTGTTCTCTAATATGGGAAGAAGCGTTAAGAAAGGGCCTTTCGTACAGCCTGTGCTTCTCAAGCGCGTTCAGGAGATGAACGACACCCGTGAAAAGCGCGTTTTGAAAACTTGGAGTCGCGCCTCCACCATTTTTCCGGACTTTGTGGGGCATACCTTTGCCGTTCATGACGGGCGTAAGCATGTTCCTGTGTACGTAACGGAAGATATGGTGGGTCATAAATTGGGCGAATTTGCTCCAACCCGTACTTTCCGGGGTCACGCCGGCTCTAAGACCACCAAGAAATAATTGAGAATTGAGAGTTGAGAGTTGAGAATTTGCCTATCCGAAGGCATGTTGTCAGTTGTCATTTATCAAGGATCCGACAAGGAGAACATCAGTATGGAAGCAAGGGCAAGCGCGCAATATGTGCGGATTTCCCCCCGAAAAGTGTCGATTGTTCTCGACCTTATCAGGAATCAGCCGCTTGACAAAGCGGTCGCGATTGTGAAATTCACCCCGAAAGCGGCAAGCGAACACCTCTTAAAGCTCCTGAAGTCCGCCGCCGCCAACGCCGAGCAGAACCACCACATGGATCCAAACAGTCTGTATGTGGCGACCGCCCACGTTGGACCGGGGCCCATTCTCAAGCGAATCCGCCCGCGGGCACACGGCAGAGCGTTTCACATTTATAAACGGACCTCTCATATTACCGTAGTGCTTAAGGAAAAGGAAGCGTAAGGAGGAATCAGTCAAATGGGTCAGAAAGTAAACCCTCACGGTCTGCGCGTTGGCGTAATCAAAAACTGGGATTCCCGTTGGTTTGCCCACAAGAAAAACATGGGCGATACCCTTTTTGATGATTTTAAACTTCGGAAATTTCTGAAATCCACGCTTGCCTCCGCCGGTGTTCCCCGTGTGGAAATTGAGCGTGACGCCGCCCGTGTGCGTATTTTTATCCACTGCGCGAAGCCGGGTATGGTAATCGGTCGGAATGGCGCGGGTATTGAAAAGCTTCGCCTGCAATGCGAGGAAAAAACCGGAAAGTCAGTTTCGCTTAACATTGTGGAAATTAGAAGCCCCGACTTGAACGCGCAACTTGTCGCGGAGAATATTGCGGCGCAATTGGTCAAACGCGTTTCATTCCGCCGGGCGCTCAAACAAGCAATCGGTCGCACCATGAAATTGGGCGCGAAAGGCATTAAAACGCAGGTTTCCGGTCGTTTGGGCGGCGCGGAAATCGCCCGTACAGAGCATTATCACGAGGGTACCATTCCCCTGCAGACCCTGCGCGCGGACATCGACTACGGCTTTGCGGAGGCCGCCACCACTTATGGTCGGATTGGCGTTAAGGTGTGGATATATAAAGGTGAGGTGCTCCACGACAACCGCAAAAAAGCACAACAAGGAGGCGCCCGCTAATGTTAATGCCCAAACGCGTGAAGTTCCGCAAACAGCATCGCGGACGCATGAAGGGTAAAGCCACACGCGGAAACACCGTAACTTATGGCGATTTCGGTTTACAGGCGCTGGAAGCATCGTGGATTACCTCCAACCAGATTGAGGCCGCCCGTATCGCTATGACGCGCTACATCAAGCGCGGTGGTCAGGTTTGGATTAAAATATTTCCCGACAAGCCCATTACGGAAAAGCCCGCGGAAACCCGTATGGGTTCCGGTAAGGGCTCCCCGGAATACTGGGTGGCAGTGGTAAAGCCCGGCAGGGTAATGTTCGAAATCGGCGGCGTTGCCGAGGATGTTGCCCGCGAAGCCATGCGTCTTGCCGCCAACAAGCTGCCCATAAAATGCAAGTTTTTATCAAAGACAGGCGGTGAGCAGTCATGAAACTGGCTGAGATGAGAGAGCGTTCCGCCGACCAGCTCAATGACGATTTGAAAGAGCTCAAGGCCGAACTGTTTAACCTGCGGTTTCAGTTGGCTATTAACCAGCTGGACAATACCATGCGAATCAGCGCGGTAAAAAAAGACATTGCGCGTATTTATACCATCCTTCGCGAAATGGAAATCACGGATCGCGCAAAGGCGTAAGAAAGGAGAGGACACATTGGCTGTGAGTGAAAGAAACCTGCGTAAAACACGTACCGGCAAGGTTGTTTCCGACAAAATGGATAAAACCGTTGTGGTTGCCATTGAGGATAACGTACGGCATCCTCTCTATAAGAAAATTATCAAGAACACTATCCGGCTCAAAGCGCACGATGAGGACAATGCCTGTAGCGTTGGAGATCGGGTGGAAATTACCGAGACCCGCCCGCTTTCGAAAGACAAGCGCTGGCGCGTGAGCGAGATAATCGAGAAAGCGAAATAGTTGACCAAAGGAGTGCTCCGCTGTGATTCAGCAACAGACTTATTTAAAAGTCGCGGACAATACCGGCGCCAAAGAGCTGATGTGTATCCGCGTACTGGGCGGCACCCGCCGTCGTTACGCCAATATTGGCGATGTGATTGTAGCCTCCGTCAAGAAGGCTGCGCCCGGCGGTGTGGTTAAAAAAGGCGATGTGGTTCGCGCCGTGGTCGTCAGGAGCGCAAGGGGACTTCGCCGGGACGATGGCACATATATCCGCTTCGATGAGAATGCCGCCGTTATTATACGCGAAGACAAGAACCCGCGCGGCACCCGTATTTTCGGGCCGGTGGCGAGAGAACTCCGTGAAAAGGATTACCTTAAAATCTTATCTTTAGCCCCTGAAGTTCTTTAGGAGGGGAAGAGTTTGAAGGCTGTTGCAAACAAATTGCCATTCAGGCACCTTGTCGGCAACTCAGAGAGGGTCGGTGAACTTAAAAATGAGTAAAATGCATGTTAGAAAAGGCGACACCGTCATGATCATATCCGGAAAGGGAAAGGACGTTGGCAAAACCGGTAAAGTTTTGCAGGTCAGCCCCAATGAAGGTAAAATCATCGTGGAAAAGCGGAATATGGTCATCAAGCATGTGAAGCCCAAACAGGCGGGTCAGCAGGGCGGCATTGTGGATGCGGAAGGCGCGTTTTACGCCTGCAAAGCCCAGCTTTACTGTACCCACTGTGACAAGCCCACCCGTGCCGGACACCGTTTTGATAAAGACGGCAAAAAAGAACGCTTCTGCGTAAAATGCAAGAAAGAACTGTAATAACGGGGGAGGAACTTTCAAAATGTCAAGACTCAAGGACACATATATTAAGGAAATCGCCCCCGCTCTGTTCAAGAAATTCGGTTACAAGAGCGTTATGCAGATTCCCAAATTGGAAAAGATTGTGATCAACGTCGGTTGCGGCGAAGCGCGTGATAACCCCAAGGTTATCGATGCTATCATACGCGATTTAGGCATTATCACCGGTCAAAAAGCCGTTATTTGCAGGGCAAAGAAATCCGTTGCCAATTTCAAGGTGCGCGAGGGAATGCCAATCGGCGCGAAAGTCACCTTGCGCGGTGAGAAGATGTATGAATTCCTCGACAGACTGTTTTCTGCGGCGTTGCCACGAGTTCGTGACTTTCGCGGTATAAACCCTGACTCTTTCGATGGTCGCGGAAATTATTCGATGGGAATCCGCGAGCAACTTATTTTCCCGGAAATCGACTACGATAAAATCGATAAAGTTCGCGGTATGGACATATCCATCATTTCGACCGCTAAAACCGATGAAGAAGCGCGCGAGTTGCTCACCTTAATGGGCGCTCCGTTCACAAGGTAAGGGGAGGGAACACCGTTGGCCAAAACATCACAAAAAATTCGGCAGCAGCGCCCCGCAAAGTTTTCCACAAGGGAGCATAACCGCTGCAAAATCTGCGGACGGCCTCACGCTTATCTGCGTAAGTACGGCGTTTGCCGTATCTGTTTCCGCGTTCTCGCTTACAAAGGCGAGATTCCCGGGGTGAAGAAAGCCAGCTGGTAATTTAGCTTTTAGAACTTAGGGTTTAGACTATTAGATGCGTGGTGCGGGAGTTTTGTTGTTTCTTTATTAAACCAATCGTCTAATATCTGACATCTGACATCTAATTTAAGGGGGCCATTTTTTATGCAGGTTACCGATACAATCGCAGATATGCTTACCCGAATCCGCAACGCGAACTCTGCGAAGCATACGTCGGTTGATATTCCCGCGTCCAATGTTAAAAAGGCAATCGCCCAAATTTTGGCGGACGAGGGCTATATTTAGGGGTTTTCTGTCAGCGGTGACGGCAAACAGGGGATTATCCGAATTCAACTTAAGTACGGCGCGGGTAAATCCAAGGTAATCACCGGTCTTCGCAGAGTAAGCAAGCCGGGTCTCAGGATTTATTCCGATGTAGAGAAAATGCCCAAGGTTATGCGTGGACTCGGCATTGCCATTCTCTCTACCTCTAAAGGTATTATGACAGACAAACAGGCTCGCAGTCAGAACGTTGGCGGCGAAGTGCTGGCGTTTGTATGGTAAGGGGGACAAAAAATTATGTCGCGAATCGGAAGGAAACCAATTGCTGTGCCGGCGGGTGTGGATGTTAAACTGGCGGACGGCGTGGTCACCGTGAAGGGTGCGAAAGGCACTCTGACCCAAAAAGTTCACCGCAATATGACGGTTAATATTGTTCCCGGCGAGATTACTGTTACCCGTCCGGATGATGAAAAAGAAAACCGCTCGCTTCATGGACTGACCCGCACCCTCATTGCCAATATGATAGAGGGCGTAACCAATGGGTTCTCCAAGGAACTGGAAGTCAACGGCGTCGGCTACCGTGCCCAGAAGCAAGGTAATAATCTGGTACTCAATATTGGCTATTCTCATCAGGTGATTGTGGCGGAAATTCCCGGTATCACCATTGATGTTCCCGCTCCTAACCGCGTGGTTGTAAACGGGGCGGACAAATTTCTGGTAGGGCAGTTCGCGGCTCAAATCCGCGAGAAGCGTCCGCCGGAACCGTACAAAGGCAAGGGAATTAAATATTCCTACGAGCGTATCCGCCGCAAGGAAGGCAAGGCGGGTAAAGGCTCGAAGAAGTAATTAAAAATTAAAAATTGAGAATTGACGATTGTTGATTATTGATTACGGATGAGAGGTTTTACTCATGGTTAACAAACCGGATAGAAATAAGGCGCGCGTTCACCGCCATCTGCGTGTCCGCGCCAAGATTGCCGGTAGCGCCGCCTGTCCACGCTTAAATGTCTACCGCTCCAACGCGAACATTTACGCTCAGGTGATCGACGACATAAAGGGCACTACGTTGGTCAGCGCTTCTTCGGTGGAGAAAGGCTTCGCCGGCGGAGGAAACAAAGAAAACGCGCGGCTGGTGGGCAAAACCATTGCCGAGCGCGCCGCTAAGGCGGGCATTAAAGAGGTTGTTTTTGACCGCGGCGGTTATGTATACCACGGCAGAGTCAAGGAATTGGCCGAAGGCGCCCGCGAAGGCGGACTGGAATTTTAAAACTCTCAACTTATCAAAAGGGGTGCTTTTGGAATTGTCTATTATTGACCCGACTACTCTTGATTTAAAAGAGCGCGTAGTGGCTATCAACCGCGTTTCCAAAACCGTTAAAGGCGGACGTATTTTCAAATTCTCCGCGCTGGTCGTGGTTGGCGACGGCAACGGTATTGTGGGATTTGGTCTCGGAAAGGCGGGCGAGGTTCCCGATGCTATTCGTAAGGGCATTGAGGACGCAAAGAAGAATCTGATGAAAATCTCCCTTCAGGGCACCACCATTCCTCACGAGGTTTTGGGCGTTTACGGGGCGGGTCGTGTGCTGTTAAAGCCCGCCGCTCCCGGTACCGGTGTTATCGCCGGCGGCCCTGTGCGCGCCGTGGTGGAAACGGTTGGCATCAAGGATATCCGTACAAAAGCGCTCCGCTCCAATAACCCCTGCAACGTGGTTCGCGCCACTGTCAACGGGTTGGCTTCATTGCGAAACGCCCGTCAGGTCGCGGAAATCCGTGGCAAGACCGTAAAAGAGATTATCGGTTGAATCAGGTTCACAGTTGAAAATTGACAGCTGACGGTTTTGCCGTTGCGGCGGGGTTTGCTCTCAATTCTCAATTCTCAATTCATTAGTCAGTGAGGGATTAGGGTGCCCAGAAAGAAAGCAGAAAAAAACGTCTTGACCGTGCGACTGGTCAGAAGTCTTATCGGTTCCAAAAAAGACCAAATCGCGACGGCAGAAAGTTTGGGTTTGCGTAAAATCGGTGATGTGCGGGTTCAACCCGACAATGCCGCCACACATGGTAAAATTTTCAAAATCAAGCACCTCGTTGAGGTTTTCAATTCCTGAAAGATGGGAGCGTTGTCGTTTGAAAGTAACAGATGAACTTGTTGCTTTCAGACACTGCGTTTATAAAGCAGAGAGGTTTGGTGAGCTTAAAATATGAAAATTCATGAATTGTCACCTGCGCCGGGTTCCCTCAAGGACAGAAAGCGCATTGGGCGCGGAATCGGTTCCGGTCAGGGCAAAACCGCCGGAAAAGGTCATAAGGGACAAAAAGCGCGTTCAGGCGGCGGAGTCCGTCCGGGCTTTGAAGGCGGGCAGATGCCCCTTTCCCGCCGTGTGCCCAAACGTGGTTTTAACAATATTTTTGCCGCGAAATACGCATCGGTCAACGTGTCCCGATTGGACATCTTTGAAAACGGCGCGACTGTAGACGCAAAGGCTCTGATTGAAAAGGGCATTATCAAAAAGTCCTTTGATGGCTTGAAATTGTTGGGCGGCGGTGAACTTTCCAGGAAGCTTACGGTAAAGGCTGTGAAATTCTCCGAAACCGCCAAGGCGAAAATTGAAGCCGCGGGCGGAAAAGCAGAGGTGGTTTAACCATGCTTGAAATTTTAAAAAATGCGTGGAGAAATGTTGAGCTTCGCAAAAAAATCCTTTATACCCTGCTGATTATCATTGTGTTCCGGCTTGGCTCTCATATTCCGGTGCCCTTTATCAATACTGAGGCATTGCGAACTCTTTTCTCTCAGCAGAGCGGCGGTGTGGACGACATTTTTAACTATTTGTCCATCCTAACCGGCGGTGCCATGCAATATGGGGCGCTTTTCGCCATGTCGGTTACCCCTTATATTAACAGTTCCATTATTATGCAACTTCTCACCGTGGCTATTCCGCCGCTTGGACGACTCCAAAAAGAAGGCGAAGTCGGCCAGAAAAAAATTGCCGCCATCACGCGTTACGTTACCGTTGCGCTGGGCTTGGTTCAGGGCGGCGCGTACTACTTCTACCTACGAAACAGTGCCGCGGACGATGGCGCGACCCCGCTCATGAATGAGATATATAAGCACGGGTTCACGGGATTTTTCTGCGCCGCGGTCATCATTCTCTGCTTCTCCGCCGGCACCGCGCTGATGATGTGGCTAGGCGAACAGATTGACAAAAAAGGCGTTGGTAACGGGATTTCCATTTTGCTTTTTGCCGGTATCATTTCCCGCTTGCCGGACGGCATACGTTATATCATCGGTCTTGTAAGACAGGGTTCAAGTCAGTACGCCACGGTTATTGGCATCATCCTTTTGGTCGCTTTCGTTATTGTATTTGTCGTATGGATGACCGGAGCGGAACGCCGAATTCCGATCCAGTACGCGAAGCGCGTGGTTGGGCGCAAGGTTTACGGCGGTCAGAATACCCACATTCCCATTAAAGTAAACATGTCCGGCGTTATGCCCATCATTTTCGCGTCCTCTATTTTGGCTCTGCCTTCCACAGTAATGGGCTTTATGGGGAATCCACAAAACTTTAAAAGCAATATCACAGCTAAAATCTACAGTCTTCTTGGTATGATGAGCATCCGCAGCTGGCTTTATGCCGTGATATATGTCCTTATGATTGTGGGTTTCGCATTTTTCTACGTATCCATCCAGTATAATCCGGTGGAGATTGCCAACAATCTCCGTAAAAACAGCGGCGCGGTTCCGGGTATACGTCCCGGCAAGCCTACACAGGATTTTATCAAGCGTATCCTCACCAAGGTCACTCTTATCGGCGCTCTGTTTCTTGGGATTATCGCTATACTACCCGTTCTCCTGAGTATTTTTGGACAGGTAAATCTGATGATTGGCGGTACGTCCGTGCTGATTGTCGTTGGTGTTGCGCTGGACACTGTCCGTCAGTTGGAAAGCCAGCTCATGATGAGACACTACAAGGGATTTTTGGATTAGGAGAACACGATGAATTTGATCTTACTCGGCGCTCCCGGCGCAGGCAAGGGCACGCAAGCGGAACGTATTTGTGAAAAGCTGAATATCCCCGCCATCTCCACCGGCAATATCATCCGCGAATCGGTGAAAAACGGCACGGAAATGGGAAGACGGGCAAAGTCTTTCATGGATGAGGGACGTTTGGTTCCGGACGAGGTCGTGATCGGTATTATTAAGGAGCGGCTTGCCGCTGATGATTGCGCAAACGGCTTTATTCTGGACGGTTTTCCCCGTACCATCCCCCAGGCTCAGGCGCTGGACAACATGGGCGTGGTAATTGACCGTGTAGTATCCATAGAAGTGCCCGACGAACGCATCGTCGCCCGTATTTCAGGACGGCGCGTATGTAAAGATTGCGGTGCGTCATATCATATTGAATATAAGAAAACGGCAAAAGACGGTGTATGTGACAAATGTGGCGGCGAGGTTGCCCTTCGCAAAGATGACGCCCCCGGGACTGTCGCCGAACGCCTGAATGTCCACCATGAACAGACAGAGCCACTCAAGGCCTATTACGAAAAATCCGGCAAGCTGTATCTGGTGGAGGGACAGGAAGAAATCGACGACACCACGCGCCTGACCTTTGAGGCGCTAAACTAACCTCTTTTTGAAGGTGCCGCTCTATTTATGATTTGAGGTTAGCATAGTGATTTCCGTTAAAAACAGCCGTGAGCTGGAGCTTATGAGAAGTGCCTGCAGGATCGCGGCAAACGCGTTAGCCTTGGCGGGCGAGCATGTCAAACCGGGCGTGACCACCTGGAAAATTGACAGAATCGCCCATCAATATATACTCAGTCAGGGAGCACGACCCAGCTTTTTGGGTCACGACGGGTTTCCCGCTTCGGCGTGTATCTCCGTCAACAGCGAAGTGATTCACGGCATTCCAAGCAAAGAACGCACGCTAAAGCAGGGGGACATTGTTTCCGTTGATTTGGGTGCCCGATTCGGCGGATTTCATGGCGACAATGCAGCTACATTCGCGGTGGGAGCGGTTAGCGACCAAGCGCGGCGGCTGATGGACACCACACGTGACAGCCTTTTTGACGGCATAAAAAAAGCGTGTGCGGGCGGCAGGATCGGCGATATATCCGCGGCGGTTGGGCAAAGAGCAGAAAGTGACGGATTTTCGGTTGTCCGGAGTTTTGTCGGGCATGGAGTGGGCAGACAACTCCACGAAGCGCCTGAGGTTCCAAATTTTGGAGAACCGGGGCGCGGAGCACGGCTGGTAAACGGCATGACCATCGCCATAGAACCGATGATCAACGCGGGTGGATATCAAGTGAAAATTCTGCCCGACGGCTGGACAGTGGTCACAGAGGATGGCTCCCTCTCCGCTCATTTTGAGCACACAGTCGCTGTCCGGGGTGACAGCCCCGAAATATTAACCACACCGGGATGAGTTGTTTTGTGTTAGAGCTCGAAATTGGCAGAGTGGTTCGCTCAAAGGCGGGCAGAGATAAAGGCAGGTTTTTGGTCATTGTCCGTCTGGACGGTGAAAAGGTTTATGTCTGCGATGGCAAGGAACGCCCGATCGGACGCCCAAAACCGAAAAACCCCAAACATCTTGCTGTGACTGAAACTGTTGTTCCGGGAGAGTCTTTGCAAACCAATCGGGCGGTGAAAGCGTCGTTGCATAAACTCAATTACCCGCATGAGCACAAGGCGGTTGTAAGTTGACCATTATCAAATTTCAATTCAAAATAGGGGGAGAGCGCGGTTGTCTAAACAGGATATGATTGAGATTGAAGGGATAGTGACCGAAGCCCTTCCCAACGCCACCTTTAAGGTTAAACTGCCAAATGGTCATGA